>DAIOVT010000479.1:0-3405 GCA_036758885.1 Kineosporiaceae bacterium | reverse complement strand
GCAGCGATGGTTGCAGGCCAAGCTGGAGCGTCCGGACGTGTTCAACCACGCGGCGATCCGCAAGCAGCTCGACGACCTTCTCGCCGGGGCGGGCAAGACCTACTTCGACCTGGTTCTCGAGGTCTTCGCCGATCACCCGCGGGTCGAGCTCCAGCTGTGCTGAAACCCGACCCGCGCCGTCGCTCGATTCAGGCCGGTACCGGCTCCATCAGCGACTGCACCTGAACCACCAGCTCGTCCGGGATCTCGGTGAGCCCGTGGTCGGCCGCGGCGTGTGCGGCGACACTGCTGAGGATCTCCTCCTCGGTGCCGTGGAAGGTCGCGTCGCAACCGGGCACGACGTCACCGCAACGGAATCGCTTCATCGGGGTTCTCCTTCGGTCGGTGCCGATCGCCGGTCCCGGGGAGCTGGTCGCGCCCCCGGACGGTGCTCGGCATGACGCCGCGCCGGGCGGCACGGCGGTTCGTTCGGGACCCGGTCATCCGGCGTCCCAGGCCTTCTCGCCGTGATCGGCGAGGGCGGCGTCCACCAGATCGGCGATGTCGACGGTGCCGATCAGCCGGCCCCGGGGATCGGTGCAGACCACCGGGGCGTCGCGCTGGCCGGGGGGCCGGGCGACGGCGCGGCGCAGCACGTCGGCGGGTGACGAGGACGGCGCCACGCACATCGCCGGCACGGTGGAGACACCGTGTGACTCGGCGACGGCCACCCGCAGCGGACGTTCCAGCTCGTCGACCACCACGTCGCCCGGGCTGAGCGCGCCGTCGCCCGCCTGACGGGGCGGACGACGCCGCACCAGCTGGGCTACGTGGTCGCCGAGCCGGGCTTGTAACGTGATGGCGCGCAACGTGTTTCGCAGTTCGGGGTCGATGGCCGGCCAGGCCTCGGCGGGACGGCCGATGAACCAGCCCTGGGCCAGCGGCACCCCCAGCCGGGCCAGCACCGACAACTCGCCGGACGTCTCCACGCCCTCGGCCAGCAGCCAGGCGTCCATGCGGCCGGCCAGCGAGCCGATCAGCTCGACCAGCGCCCGGCGCACCGGATCGGTGTCGATCCCGGTGACCAGTTCGCGGTCGAGCTTGATCAGGTCGGGCCGGACGCTGAGCAGTTGGGCCAGACCCGCGTAGCCGGTGCCCGCGTCGTCGATCGCGACGGTGCCCCCGGCCGCCCGGATCCGGTCGAGCCGCAGCAGCAACGGCGCCGGGTCCTCGATCGCGACGTGTTCGGTGAGCTCGACGATCACCCGCTCCAGGCTGCCGGTGGCGTGCAGGGCGCGGTCGACGACGTCGTCCATCAGCAGATCGGGCTCGATGTTCACCGTGCAGAAGGTGTTCGGCGGCAGCGAGGGCCGCAGCAGGTGCATCTGCTCGAACACCGCGGCGGTCAGCCGGTTCGCCATACCGGCCTCACGGGCGACGGCGAACCACTGGTCCGGGGGTGCCTTGACCCGGCTGGTGAACCTGGCCAGCAGTTCGTACCCGGCGACGTTGGCGAACTCGACGGCGAGGATCGGCTGGGCCACCAGGTGCAGGCCGGTGTCCGGGTCGCCGTTGCGGGCACCCGCCAGCACGGCGCTCACGTCGGCCGGGGTCGGCCACCCGTCCGGCGCGGTGCGCGGCCGCGGGATCGCGGCGTCGGCCACCGCGGCGACGGCCGCGCCCCCGGGGTCCGCTGGTGACCCGGTCGCGGAGTACGCGGCGGTCGGGCCGTCAGAGCTCACGTCTTAGGTCTCGGCCGCCGGGGGCCCGGGCTGAATCGCCGTCCGACGGCCGGACCAGTGGTGCCGCTCTGCATGATCACGGGGGAGCCTGCCCGAGTGGGCTATTGCCCCCGCCCGACGGTGACCGTAGGGTCCGTTTCCTCCCCTGTGCCACAACGACGTCGCACGAGAAGGAGCACCCGATGAAGTTCAGCTACGTGATGTTGCCCGACTACCCCCTGGCCGATTCGCTGGCCTCGATCAAGCTCGCCGACGAGCTGGGCTTTCACGCCGTGTACGCGGCGGACGAGACCTGGCACAAGGACCTCTGGTTGTTGTTCGCCGCGGCCGCCGACAAGACCAGCAGCATCAGGATGGGTCCGTCGGTCTCGGCGGTGGTGCTGCGCGAGCCGAGCCTGATCGCCCAGGCCGCCGCCACGCTCGACGAACTGACCGGCGGACGCGCCGAGGTGGTGCTCTCCTCGGGCAACTTCGGACTGCTCGCCCAGTACGGCATGGACTGGTCGAGCCAGAAGCCGCTGAGCCGGGTCAAGGAGGGCGTGCACGTCATTCGCACCCTGCTCGACGAGGGCGCGATCACCTTCGACGGCGAGTTCTTCACCTACAAGGGCCTGTTCACCTTCGCCCGGCCGGTCGCCGAGCGTTTGCCGGTGAAGATGGGGGCGATGCGCGGCCCGAAGTCGTTCCAGGTGGCCGCTGAGTTCTCCGACGGCTGCCACCACGCCCTGAGCTACACCAAGGGTGCCTACGAGTACATGGTCGAGAACATGGCGATCGGCGCGCAGCGCGCGGGCAAGAACGTCGAGGATCTCGACATCGGTGCCTGGGTGGTGTTCGCCACCGGCGAGGACTCGGCGATCGCCAAGGACGCCGCCCGGTCGATGGTGGGCCTGTACGCCTCGGCGATGCCGAACGAGCAACTCGTGCGCAACGGCGTCGACCCCGCCGACATGGCCCCGATCATCCAGAAGCTGGGTGCCGGTGACCTCGCCGGATCGATCGACGCGACCACTGCCGAGATCGGCGAAACCCTTTCGGTCGCAGGCACTCCCGAGGAATGCGTGGCCAAGCTGAAGCAGATCGAGGCCGCCGGGGTGAACCACATGATCCTGGCGATCACCGACGCCACCCTGGTGAAGACGTTCATGGGCCGGGACATCGAGGGTGTCGCCGATGTCGACACCCAGTTGCGGCTGATCGCCGAACGGATCATGCCCGCATTCGCCTGATCGGCCTGCCGCGGTCGCTTCCGTCCGCCCCGGCCAGCTGCCGCCGCGCCGTGGGCGGCGGCAGCTGGCCGGCGACGAGCGCCGACAGGGCGAGCACGAAACCACAGAGTTGGACGGCGCTCAGCGCCTCGCCGAGGACCAGCGCGCCGAGCACGGCGGCGACCAGCGGGGAGAGCAGGCCGAGCAGCGCCACCGAGGCCACCGGGAGCCGGCCGATCCCGGCGAACCAGATCGCGTACGCGGCCAGGCCGCCGACCAGCCCCAGCCAGAGGTAACCGGCCACGGCGGCGGTGTCGAGTCCGGCCGGCACGCCCTCGAGCAGCAGCGCCGGAACCAGCAGCACCAGACCGCCCGCGGCGAGCTGCCAGCCGGCCAGCGTCAGCGCGCCCACCCCGTCGGGCCGGCCCCAGCGCTTGGTCAACGTCACGCCGAGCGCCATTCCGGCCGAACCGGCC
>DAIOVT010000478.1:0-3409 GCA_036758885.1 Kineosporiaceae bacterium | reverse complement strand
CGTTGTTCATCATCTTCGCCAGTTCGGGTGGGACGTCGTCGAGGGCCTCACCGACGGCGTCCTCGAATTCCGCGCGGGACATCTCCACCATGACCCGCACCACCCTAGTTCGGTGATCATGCAGAACTGCACGGCCGAATCCCGGATGTCCGTGCATTTCTGCATGATCACCGCTGGGTGATCTGAGCATGATCGCGCGCGGCGTGGGTCAGGTCACCGCGCCGCAATCGGTACGAAACACGCAGCGCACATTGCCCGCAACGAACCTCGGACATGCTGGGGCCATGTCCATCAAGGTCGCCCTCGAGCACCGGACCAGTTATGACTTCGCCCGCCCGGTGCGGTTGGGGCCACACGTGGTCAGGTTGCGGCCGGCACCGCACAGCCGCACACCGATCGAGGCGTACTCACTGCGGGTCAGCCCGGCCGAGCACTTCCTGAACTGGCAACAGGACCCGTTCGGGAACTGGCTGGCCCGGCTGGTGTTCCCGGAGCCGGTCAAGAACTTGGAGATCACCGTCGGTCTGGTCGCCGACATGATGGTGATCAACCCGCTCGACTTCTTCATCGAGGAGTACGCCGAGCGCTTCCCGTTCGGCTACGAGCCGTCGCTGGCCGCCGACCTGGCGCCGTACCTGCGGCCGGTGGACGAGGCCCACTCCGTTTCCGGCACCGACTCCGGGGCCGGACCCGGCCCGGTGGTCACCGCCTGGCGTGATCGGCTGCCGGCACTGCCCCCGGACGGCGTTCCCACGGTGCAGTTCCTCGCCGAACTCAACTCCGCCGTGCACCGCGACGTCGCCTACTCGGTGCGCATGGAGCCGGGCGTGCAGACCCCCGACCAGACGCTCACCCGGGCGATCGGTTCGTGCCGGGACAGCGCCTGGCTGCTGGTCTCGCTACTGCGCCAGTACGGCCTGGCCGCCCGATTCGTCTCCGGCTACCTGGTGCAACTGGCCACCGATCCCTACCTGGCCGCCACCATGGACGGGCCGACCGGACCGGACGCCGACTTCACCGACCTGCACGCCTGGGCCGAGGTGTTCGTGCCTGGCGCCGGCTGGATCGGCCTGGACCCGACCAGCGCGTTGTTCGCCGGCCAGGGGCACATCCCGCTGTCGGCGACCCCGCACCCGAGCGCGGCGGCCCCGATCGAGGGGGTCACCGAACCGGTCGAGGTGCGGTTCTCGTTCCACAACACCGTCTCCCGGCTGCACGAGGACCCCCGCGTCACCCAGCCGTACACCGACCACCAGTGGGGACGCATCGACGCCCTCGGTGAGTCGGTGGACGAACGCTTGCGGGAGAACGATGTTCGGCTGACCGTTGGTGGTGAGCCCACCTTCGTGGCACTGGACGACGCGACCACCGCCCAGTGGAACACCGATGCGGACGGCGCCGAGAAGCGCCGTCTGGCAAGCGATCTGGGCTATCGGCTGGCTCAGCTCTACGCCCAGGGCGGGATCGTGCACCGCGGTCAGGGCAAGTGGTACCCGGGAGAACCGTTGCCGCGCTGGACGATTGCGCTGCAGTGGCGGACCGACGGCGTGCCGCTGTGGCAGGATCCCTCGCTGTTCGCCGACCCCTGGGACGAGAGTGCGCGTTCCGTCGACATGGACGGCAGGCGGTCCCGGGGCGCGGCACAGGCTCTGGCCGAACGGATCACCGAACTGCTCGGCCTGCCCGCGCAGTCGCTGCTGGCGGCGTTCGAGGATCCACTGGCGGCCCTGGCCGCGCATGTCGCCCTGCCCGAGGGGGCCCCGCCGGACGGGGACGATCCGGGTGCGAACATCTCAACGGTCGCCGACCTGGACGCACACGTCAGCGAGCCCCGGGGCTGGGTGCTGCCGCTGGTCACCGGCGAGGAGTGGATCGCCCCGCGATGGCGCTTCCGGCGCGGCCGGCTGGTGCTCAGCCCCGGCACCTCACCGCTCGGCCTGCGCCTGCCGCTCGACGCGATCGACTGGCAGGAAAGCGATTTCGCCGGTGAGGAGAGCTATCTGCACGCCGGCCCGCCACTGCTGGCCTCACTGCCCCAGGTGAGCGTCGTGGCCCCGGACAAGCACCGCACGACGGCGCTCGCGATCGAGGCCCGTGACGGGGTGGTGTTCGTCTTCCTGCCGCCCACCGACAGGCTCGAGGACTACGCGGCGCTGCTGCTGGTGATCGAGACCGCCGCCGCACAGACCGGCACCCCGCTGGTGATCGAGGGCTACCCGCCACCACCGGACTCCCGGCTGACCCAGTTGGTGGTGACCCCCGATCCCGGTGTGATCGAGGTGAACGTGCAACCCACCCGATCCTGGGACGAACAGCGCGAACTGACCTATTCCCTTTACGCCGCAGCACGTTCGGCGCGGCTGACCACCGAGAAGTTCGACCTCGACGGGCTGCACACCGGCACCGGCGGCGGCAACCACATCACCCTGGGCGGGCACGAGCCGGCCGAGTCGCCGTTGTTGCGCCGTCCTGACCTGTTGCTCAGCATGATCACCTACTGGCAGCGGCACCCGGCGCTGTCGTACCTGTTCTCGGGCCGGTTCATCGGCCCGACCAGCCAGGCGCCGCGCTTCGACGAGGGCCGGCCGGAGGCGGTCTACGAGATGGAGATCGCGATCGCCGAGGTGCGCCGGCTCACCCGCGAGGCCGGGGAGGCCGGGCCACGGCCCTGGCTGGTCGACCGGGCGTTGCGGCACCTGCTCACCGACCTGACCGGCAACACCCACCGGGCCGAGTTCTGCATCGACAAGATGTACTCCCCGGACTCCTCGCGGGGCCGGCTCGGTCTGCTCGAACTGCGCGGCTTCGAGATGCCGCCGCACCCGCAGATGGCGCTGCTGCAGTCGTTGCTGGTCCGGTCGCTGTTCGCGATGTTCGCCGAGCAGCCCTACCAGGCTCCGCTGATCCGTTGGGGCACATCCCTTCACGAGGATTTCCTGCTGCCGCACGGCGCGCTGCGGGACATCGGCGAGGTGGTCGAGGACCTGCGCCGGTTCGGCATCGGGTTCGAGGCGAACTGGCTCGACCCGTTCACCGAGTTCCGCTTCCCCCGGATCGGCCTGACCCGGATCGGGTCGCACGTCGAACTCGAACTGCGCAACGCGATCGAGCCCTGGCACGTGCTCGGTGAGGAGGCGACCAACGGCGGCACCGCTCGCTACGTCGACTCCTCGGTGGAGCGGGTCCAGGTAACTGCGCGTGGCATCGAGCTTCACCGGCATCTGGTGACGTGTCATGGTGTTCCGGTGCCGCTGACCGGTACCGGGGTGCCCGGGGAGTACTACGCGGGGGTGCGCTACCGGGCCTGGCAGCCCGCCTCGGCGCTGCATCCCTCGATCGGCGTGCACGCCCCCCTGCACCTCGACGTGATCGACACCCACTCGGCGACCAGCCTGGGTGGGGCGACCTA
>DAIOVT010000477.1:0-3410 GCA_036758885.1 Kineosporiaceae bacterium | reverse complement strand
TGAGGTAATATAAGTTCACTCGATCGAAGCGAATGATCCATTCGGAGTCGATGAGTGCCTGGTCGGCTGCCCGATCCGGCTTCGTGAGAGGAGACCTCGCTGTGCTCTACCACGTGTACGAATTCCGCCGAACCGCGATCGAACTGCAGCTGCAGGCCCTGCAGCTGCAGACCCGTGCGCTGAGGGCGCTGCCGGCGCCGGTGGCGGACAGCCTGCCGGTACGTGTGTCGCTGGCTGCGGCCGACGTCTACAGCGCCCTCGAGGTCACCCACACCCGCCCGGAGTTCGGGGTGCGCACCGCGCGCTCCGGCGGCGCCGAGGTGGAGGTGCGCGAAGAGGTGGTCGCCTCCACGCCGTTCGCCTCGCTCGTGCGCTTCACCAAGGCCGACGGGAGCTCCGACCGGCAACAGAAGGTGCTGATCGTCCCGGGTCTGGCGGGCCACTTCGCCACCCTGGTGCGGGGCACCGTCGCCACCATGCTCGAGGACCACGACGTCTACGTGGCCGACTGGCACAGCGCCCGTGACGTACCGGCCTCGGCCGGCCGGTTCGGGCTCGACGAGTTCATCGCGCACCTCATCGACTTCCTCAAGGAGATCGGCCCGGGCGCCCACCTGATGGCGATCTGTCAGCCGGCCGTCGCCTGCGTCGTCGCCGCGGCGATCCTCGAGGAGGACGGCGACCCGGCCCGCCCCGCCAGCCTGATCCTGATGGCCGGCCCGGTGGACGCCGAGGTGAACCCGGGCAAGCTCGGACGCTTCTCCGACCAGCCGCCGATGTCGCTGCTGCAGCGGGTGGTGCTGCACTCGGTCCCGGGGCCCTACGACGGCAGGGGACGGCGGGTCTACCCGGGCTTCCTGCAGCTGGCGGGCTTCGTCAGCATGGACCCGCGCCGGCACATCTCCCGGTTCGGTTCGCTGTTCGCCGATCTGGTGCGCGGCGACGCCGAGGCCGTCCGCAAGACCACCGACTTCTACCGCGAGTACTTCGCGGTCATCGACATCGCCGGCGAGTTCTACGTCGAGACGGTGCAGCGCGTCTTCCGGGGCAACGACCTGGCCCGGGGCCGGTTCACCTGGCGGGGCCGCCGGGTGGATCCGTCCAAGATCACCTCGGCCCTGTTCACGATCGAGGGTGCGCTGGACGAGATGTGCACCCCCGGGCAGACCGAGGCCGCGCACGACCTGTGCACGGGCATTCCGGCCGAGCGGCACCGCCACCTGCTGCAGGAGGGCGTCGGGCACTACGGGGTGTTCGCCGGCTCCACCTTCGACCGGCAGATCTACCCCGCGATCCGTGAGTTCATCGCCCAGGCGAGCCTGGCCGAGAACACCGCCGGGGCGAAGTGATCCGCCCGCGCTGACGACGCGCTCATACACTGACGAAGCACCGACGAACTGAACCGGCCGGCTCCTGCAGCGCAGGGGCCGGCCGGTCAGTTTGCCGGGCACGGTGGTCAGTCGCGCCCGGCCGCCAGGAAACGTTCGATGACGCCGGCGCTCTCCTCGGCGTGGTCCAGCAGCCACAGATGTCCGCCGCCGGGCGCGATGTACACGGTGGCGTCGCGTAGTTGATGAGCCATCAGGTGCGCGTTCTTCACCGGCACCAGGGGGTCGTCGTCCCCGCAGATGATCAGCGTGCGGGCGCGGACCCGGTGCAGCTTGTACAGGCTCGACCACCCGGCGATGGCGTAGAGCTGATGCGCGTAGCCGGTGCGCGACGGTGGCCGATCGCTCCACCGGACCAGTGCCGACCCGGCGGCGACCCGGCCGTTCTTGCGGTACTCGCCGCCGTAGAGCAGCGCCGCGGCCTCGCGGGCCCGCTCGCGGGTGGAGAACCTGGTCGGGTCCAGCATCGCGGAGGCGACCCGCAACGACGGCGGGCTCCCGCCGACCCCGGGCAGGGTGGAGACCAGGCACAACCTGGCCACCCGGCGCGGGTGGTCCAGGGCGATCTGCTGGGCGAGTGTGCCGCCCCAGGAGTAGCCGAGCACGTCCAGCCGGTCCAGCTTCAGGGCGTTCAGCACACCGATCACGAACCGGGCCAGCGAGGGCATCCGGCGGGGCACCCACAGCGCCGGGCTCGCGCCGGTGCCCGGCATGTCGACCATGATCAGCCGCCGGGTGGCGCTGAGCTGCGCGACCAGGGGCTCCCACATACCGGCGTGGGCGCCGATCCCGTTGAGCAGCAACAGATCCGGTCCCTGGCCGGTCACCCGCACCCTTACCCGCGAGCCGCTGACCTTGACCCAGCGGTCCTGGTCGGGAGCCGGCTCGCTCGCCCTAGCCTTCGGCATTGTCCGTGCCGAACGTCTGCCGCAGTTCGCGTTTGAGGATCTTGCCGCTGGGGTTCTTCGGCAGGTGGTCGTGGATCACCACGACCTTCGGCGTCTTGAAGCCGGCCAGGTGCTTGCGGGTGTGCTCGATGACGATCTCCGGGGTGAGCGGCACTCCGGCCCGGGGCACCACGACCGCCGCGACCGCCTCGATCCAGCGCGGGTCGGGGACGCCGAACACCGCGACCTCGGCGACGCCGTCCAACCGGTAGATGGCTTCCTCGACCTCGCGGCTGGCCACGTTCTCGCCGCCGGTCTTGATCATGTCCTTGACCCGGTCGACCACGCTGAGCATGCCGTTCTCGTCGAAGACGCCCAGGTCGCCGGAGTGGAACCAGCCGCCGCGGAACGCCTCGGCGCTCTTATCCGGGTCCTTGTAGTACCCGAGCATCGCGTGCGGGCTGCGGTGCACGATCTCGCCGACCTCACCCGGCGGCAGCCGCCGTCCGTCGGAGTCGACGACGATGGTCTCGACGTTCACCGAGGGCTTGCCCGCCGAGCCCGCGAACTCGACCTGCTGCTCTGGTTTGAGAATGGTCGCCAGCGGCGACATCTCGGTCTGGCCGTAGAAGTTCCACAGCCGGATACCCGGGAGCCGTTCGCCGATCTCGCGGAGCACCTCCACCGGCATCGCGGACGCGCCGTAGTACCCCTTGCGCAGCGAGCTGAGGTCGGTCTTCTCGAAGTCGGGGGAGCGCAGCAGCGAGATCCACACGGTGGGCGGGGCGAAGAACTTGGTCACCCGATGCTGCTGGATCAGGCGCAGCACGTTGGCCGGGTCGGGTGCCGGGGCGATGATGCTGGTCGCGCCGAGGTAGACGTCGGGGCCGAGGAAGCAGTCCAGCTGGGCGCAGTGGTAGAGCGGCAGCGAGTGCAGTTCGACGTCGTCGGACTCCATGCCGCCGTCGATCACGCAGGTCACGTACTGCCACAACAGCGAGCGGCTGGTCAGCAGCACACCCTTCGGGCGCGACTCGGTGCCGCTGGTGTACATCAGCCGCAACGGGTCGTCGTCCTTGACCACGACGTGTACCGGGAGTCGTCCGGGTGTGTGGTCCACTGCTCGAACGGCTGC
>DAIOVT010000476.1:0-3419 GCA_036758885.1 Kineosporiaceae bacterium | reverse complement strand
TGATCGTGCACAGCCGGAGCACGCTGCGCCCGGCCAGCACCGTGCTGGTGATCGCCGCGAAGCCGTCGGCGGTCACCTCGGCGGCGACGCTCGCGTGGCCGGCATCGTCCAGACCCGTGACGGCGAAGGTGGTCACACCGAGCTGGGCCGGGGTGACGACGTCCGACCTCGGGTCGTTCTCGACCACGCGCTGGGCGTGCTCGGCGAGGTCGACCCCCCGCCGGACGGCGCCCGCCAGCGCGTCGAGGCCATAGGTGCGCAGGCTCAGCCAGAGCTTGGCGGCCCGGCTGCGCCGGGAGAGCTCCAGGGTGCGGTTGTGCAGATCGACCTTTCCGTCGCGGGCGCCGCCCTGGGTGTCGGCCAGGTACTCCGGGTGCATCGCGAAGGTGCGTTCCAGCGCAGCGGGTTCGGCGACCCACAGACAGCCGATGTCGTAGGGCTGGAACAGCCATTTGTGCGGGTCGAGAACGAACGAGTCGATCCGATCGAGGCCGGTGATGCGTCCCTTGTCGGCCGGCAGCTCCGGCAGCAGCGCGGCCGGGCCTCCGTAGGCGCCGTCCACATGCAGCCAGATACGTTGTGGTCCAGGGGTTTCGGCGATCACTTCGGCGATGCCGGGGATGTCGTCGACCGCTCCGGTGTTCGTCGTCCCGGCGGTGGCCACCACCACGGCCGGTCGCAGCCCGGCGGCGACGTCCTGCTCGATCGCCTCGCGCAGCATCTGCGGTGACAGCCGAAAGCCCTTGTCGCAGGCCAGTGTCCGAACCTGCTCGGGAGGCCAGCCCATCGCCAGGGCCGCCCTCCTGATCGAGGAGTGGGTCTGCTCCGACAGGTAGAGAACCCCCGGGCCGCGTTCGGCCCGGGCGACGATCAACGCGGTGGCGCCGGCCATCGAACCGCCCGAGACCAGCACCCCTTCGCTGCTCTCGGGCAGCCCCAGTGCCTCACGCAACCAGGCCAGCGCGACCAGCTCGAGGGTGGCCGTGCCCGAGCCGCCACCCCACGACGATGTGATCGACTGCATGCCGGTGGCGAGCCATTCGCCCAGCACCGCAACCGGTGAGGAAGGTCCGGGCACCCGGGCGAAGTAGCGCGGGTGGTCGCCGTGCTGCTGGTGTTCGAGTGCGACGTCGGCGAGCAGCGCCAGCCCCTCCTCGACGGCCGCACCCTTGACCGGCAACGGACCACCGAGCTGGGCGAGCAGCTCCCTCGGGGACGCCGTGCTGATCACCGGACGATCCCGCAGCGTGCGCAGATGCTCGACGGTGCGGTCCACCACCCAGTACCCGAGCCGGCGCAGTTCCTCGGGGTCGACGTCCAAGGGCCTGGCAGGTTGCTCGGTCATACGATGCCCCGTTCCTCGATCCGGGCCCCGGCGGCGAACCGGGTTGCCGACAACGACGACACGTCGATCGCCGGCGGCCGGCCGTGGTACAGGTCGCGAAGCACCTCACCCACCGCCGGCCCCTGCAGGAATCCGTGACCGGAAAAGCCTGCGGCGTAAAGGAATCGGGAGACCTCGCCGGACTCGCCGATCAGCGCGTTGTAGTCGGGGGTGACCTCGTAGTATCCGGCCCACCGGTGCGCGACGCCGACGTCGAGCAGCCGGGGGGCCCGGCGCTCGATCGCCTCCATCAGGTCGGGCATCCATTCCTCGCTGGTGCCCTCGCGGAAGCCCGGCCGCTCACCCCGGTACGACATACCCAGCAGCACCCCCGGCCCCTCCCGGTGGAAGTAGAACGTCGAGGCGGCATCGATGGTCATCGGGGCCCGGTCAGGGAAGTACTGCAGCAGAGCGGGTTTCAACGGCTCGCTGACCAGGATCTGCCGGCGTAGGGGATCGACCGGCAGATCCACACCGACCCACTCCCCCACCGACCGGGACCAGGCACCCGCGGCACAGATCACCGTGGAGGTACGCACCGGCCCGGCATCGGTGAGCACGGCGGTGATCTCACCCCCGGAGGTCTCGATCTCCCGCACCTCGACGCCGGTACGCACGGACGCACCGAACCGGCGGGCCCCCGCGGCGTAACCCTGGACGACGTTCTCCGGGCTGCAGTAGCCGTCCCGCGGGTGGAAGCTCGCGCCCAGCACGTCGTCGGCGACGATGCCCGGGCTGAGCCGGCCGGCTTCCTCGGCGTCGAGCATGCGGGTCGGGACGCCGAGCGAGTTCTGCATCGCGACGGCCCGCTCCGCCGCGGCCAGTGCCTCGGAATCGGTGTGCAGGAACAGGTATCCCACCTGATGCAGGTCGATCTCGGCACCGGGACGCTTCCCGAACTGCTCGAAGGCGACCAGACCGCGCATCCCCAGCTGCACGTTCACGGCGTCCGAGAACTGCGCCCGCACCCCACCCGCCGATCGCGAGGTCGACCCGCAGGCGAGCGAGTCCTTCTCCAGCAGCAGGACGTCGCGCACCCCGCTCTCGGCCAGGTGGAACGCCGCCGAGGCACCCATCACCCCGCCCCCGATCACCACCACCCCGGCGTGGTCGGGCAGCGACTGCCGACTCACGGTTCAGCCGAAGTTGACGCCCTGCGCCAGAGGCAGGGAGGTCGAGTAGTTGACGGTGTTGGTGGCCCGGCGCATGTAGGCGCGCCAGGCGTCCGAACCCGGCTCGCGGCCGCCGCCGGTGCTCTTCTCACCACCGAACGCACCGCCGATCTCGGCGCCCGAGGTACCGATGTTGACGTTGACGATGCCGCAGTCCGAGCCGGCCGAGGACATGAACGTCTCGGCCTCACGCTGGTCGAGGGTGAAGATCGCCGACGAAAGCCCTTGCGGCACATCGTTGTGCATGGCGATGGCCTCATCGAGCTCGTCGTAGGTCATCACGTACAGCAGCGGCGCGAAGGTCTCCTGCCGCACGATGCCGGCCTGGGCGGGCATCCGCACCAGGGCCGGACGCACGTAGAACGAGTCGGCGCCCTCGACGTCCACCCGGTCGCCGCCGGTGACCAGTTCGCCGCCGGCCGCGACCGCCTGGCTGATCGAGGCCTGCAGCTTCTCGTAGGCGGCCGCGTTGATCAGCGGACCGACCAAAGTGCTCTCGGAGAACGGGTTTCCGACGTTGAGCCCCGCGAACGCGGTGGCGATCCGGTCGACCAGGGCATCGGCGACACTGCGGTGCGCGATCACCCGGCGCATCGTGGTGCAACGCTGGCCGGCCGTGCCCGCGGCGGCGAAGACGATGCCGCGCAGGGCCAGATCGAGATCGGCGGACGGCGTGACCACCGCGGCGTTGTTGCCACCCAGTTCGAGAATGCTGCGGCCGAACCGGGCCGCCACCCGTGGCGCGATCTCGGCGCCCATCCGCTCCGACCCGGTGGCGCTGACCACCGCGACCCGCCGGTCGTCGAGCAGCGCGGCCGCGTCGTCCCGGTCGGCCAGCACCAGCTGATGCACCCCGGAGGGCG
>DAIOVT010000475.1:0-3420 GCA_036758885.1 Kineosporiaceae bacterium | reverse complement strand
CAACCTCAACCGGATCCTCGGCAAGGCCTGACCTTCGCACTTCCGCGACAGGCCGTGACCCGGTCACGGCGCTGTCACGTCCAGGGGTGAACAGCCCCGAACGTCTCTGATCTGCGGGCGGCCCTGATGGGCCGCCCGCACTTCGTTCTCCACGTCGTTCTCCACGTCCCAGTTCGGTTGCCCGTACTCGACCCGGCCGGAGCCTGATGACCGCCACCTGGCAGCGCTACGTCGCCATCGGCGACTCGTTCACCGAGGGGATGTCCGACCCCGATCCCGGGCGGCCGGACCGTTTCCGCGGCTGGGCCGACCGGCTCGCCGAACGTCTCGCCGCCGACCTGAGCGAGCCGGCGGACTTCCGCTACGCCAACCTCGCCGTCCGCGGCCGGCTGATCGATGACGTCGTCGGGCCGCAACTGACGGCCGCACTGGCCCTACGCCCCGACCTGATCTCGATGGTCGGCGGCGGCAACGATCTGCTCCGCCCCCAGGTCGACGTCGACGCCCTGGCCGCGCGGCTGGAACACGCCGTGGTCACCGCCCGGCAGAGCGGCGCCGACGTGCTGCTCGCGACTCCGACCGATCCGGGCGGGGCACCGGTGATCAAGCTGACCCGCGGCCGCGCGGCGGTCTACACCGCGCACATCCACACGATCGCCCGCCGCCACGGCGCCCGGGTGATCCACCAATGGGGGCTGACCGCCCTGCAGGACTGGCGGATGTGGGCGGAGGACCGCATCCACATGACCCCCGAGGGGCATCACCGGGTCGCCGAGGCCGCCTACTCCGCGCTGCAGGGACTGCCCGACGACGGTGACTGGACGCATCCCCTGCCGCCGGTACCGGTCAGCACCGGGCTCGTCCGGCTGCGCGAGAACGCCGACTGGGCGAAGGGGTATCTGGCGCCGTGGGTGCAGCGGCGGTTGCAGGGCCGATCCTCCGGCGACGGCCGCGATCCGAAGCGACCCACGCTGGAGCGACTGCCCGGACAATGACGACCGCAGGGCGGGTTCACCGGCCGTTGTCCACAGGGCGAATGATGCCCGCTGTGGACGACGCGCCACCGGCCGGCCCGGAGGTGGCACATTCCGGGGCATGCCTGAACGCCACGCACCGCCACCGTTGACACCACCGTCGTTGACACCACCGTCGTCGACACCACCGTCGTTGACACCACCGTCGTCGACACCACCGTCGTCGACACCACCGTCGTCGACACCACCGTCGTCGACACCGCCCGGCATCGCCTCCTCGGTGCGGCTCAAGCCGGGCATGCCGCTCTACTGGCGCGACCGGCGGACCGCGCAGATCGGCTGGCCGCCACGCGGTGTCGTGCTCGAGGGGCTGACCCCTGACGATCGCGATCTGCTCACCCTGCTCGCGGCCGGGCACCGGATCGAGCGGCACCCGGTCGAGGAGACCGACGCGGAGCGCGAACTGCTCGGCACCCTGTGGCGCTCGGGCCTGCTCACCGGCAGGCCCGGCACCGCACCTCCGCGGACGCCGCCGGAATCGGCAGCGCAACAGGCCCAGGCGATCGCCTGGGCCGCCTCGGACGCATCTGCGGACGACGCCACACGACGGCTCCGCGACCGCCGCGCCCGCCGGGTGCTGATCGTGCCCTGCACCGGTTCGGGGCCCGGCTCCGAAGACGGGCAGTTCGGACCGCTGCTCGCCGGCCTGCTCCAGCGGGCCGGAGTGGGTTCCGTCGTCCTGCACGGCCCACCGTCCGGGCCGGCCACCGAGCCGCACGACCCGGCGCTCGATCCGCCCGGCCCGTGCGACCTGGTCGTCGTGATCGACCGGGAGACCGCCGACGCCGCCGGCGCGGCGGGCTGGATGCAGCGCGATCAGCCGCATCTCGGCGTGGTGCTCAGGGCCGCCTCGATCGTGATCGGACCGCTGGTGGTGCCCGGCCGGGGACCGTGCCTGCGCTGCGTCGACCTGCATCACAGCGACGCCGACCCGCGCTGGCCGGCGGTACTGGCCCAGGTCGACGGCAGTCGCCGCCGATCGGCCGGTGACAGGACGGCGCTCCCCCGGCCGGTCGTCGAGGAACCGACGCTGTCAGCCCTGGCCGCTTCGCTGGCGGCCCTGTCGGCGCTGACCCACCTGGACGGTTCCGGCCGTCCGGGGTCCGCCCGCGCCAGGTCGGTACAGGTGTCGCTGCCGCACGGCGACGTGCACCGTCAGGACTGGGGTGTGCATCCCGAGTGCGGTTGCGACTGGATCGACGCGGCTCCGATGACGGCCATCGGAGCAGCCGATGGAAGAATGACGTCGTGACCGATCTTCCCCGCAAGGCCGTGACGCGCAGCGTCAAGCTGGCGTCGTTGCCGCTCGGCTTCGCCGGGCGACAGGCGATCGGTCTGGGCAAACGGGTCGGCGGCAAGCCCGCCGAACTGGTGGCGGCCGAGGTGCAGGCCCGAACCGCCGAGCAACTGTTCAAGGTGCTCGGCGAGCTCAAGGGCGGCGCGATGAAGTTCGGACAGTCGCTGAGCATCTTCGAGGCGGCGATGCCGGAGGAACTGGTCGGGCCCTATCGCGCCACCTTGACCAAGTTGCAGGACTCGGCCCCGCCGATGCCGGCGAAGTCGGTGCACGCCGTGCTGGCCGCGGAACTGGGCCGCAACTGGCGGCGCTCGTTCACGTCCTTCGACGACACCCCGGCCGCGGCCGCCTCGATCGGCCAGGTGCACAAGGCGGTCTGGCGCGATGGACGCACCGTCGCGGTCAAGGTGCAGTACCCGGGCGCCAAGGAAGCGCTGCTCTCGGACATCGCCCAGCTCTCCCGGGCCGGCCGGATGATGGCCGGCTGGATACCGGGCCTGGACATCAAGCCGATCCTCGCCGAGATGCGCGAACGCCTCGCCGAGGAACTCGACTACACCCTCGAGGCCGAGTCGCAGCGGCGCTTCGCCGAGGCCTTCGCCGGCGACCCGGAATTCGTTGTGCCGCAGGTGGTCACGGCTACCCACAACCTGCTGGTCACCGAGTGGCTGGACGGCGTCCCGCTCTCCCGGCTGATCGCCGACGGCGAGCCCGAGGCCCGTGATCTCGGTGCCCGCCGGTACCTGGAGTTCCTGCTGGCCGGGCCCGCCCGGGCCGGTCTGCTGCATGCCGACCCGCATCCGGGGAACTACCGGCTGACCGATGACGGACGGTTCGGCATCCTCGACTTCGGCGCGGTGAAGCGGCTCCCGAACGGCATGCCCGAGCCGATCGGCCGGCTGCTGACGCTGGGGCTGGCCGGGCACGGTGACGACGTGGTGACCGGACTGCGCACCGAGGGCTTCATCAAGCCCGACATCCAGATCGACGCGGATTCGCTGATGGGGTACCTGGCGCCGTTCCTGGAACCGGCCCGGCACACCACGTTCCGGTTCTCCCGGGAGTGGATGCGCAGCCTGTTCAACCACG
>DAIOVT010000474.1:0-3433 GCA_036758885.1 Kineosporiaceae bacterium | reverse complement strand
GTCGGCGACCAGCGCCCGGCGGCGCAGCCGCGCGGCGAGCAGCGCCGAGGGCACCAGATCGGGGTCGAGGGTGAGCAGCACCCGGCCGCGGGCCTGCCAGGGCAGCCGCAGCGCACGCAACGCCCGGTGGGTCATCGAGCCGCGCGCCCAGGTCCGGATCGTCGCCCCGGACGGCGCCCCCGCGGCGTCCCCGAGACCGAGCACCTCGACGTCCAGACCGGCCCGGCGCAGCGCACCGACCTCGCGGTGCAGACGGGCATCGGCCACGTCGTGCCCCGAGGAGACGATGCTGACGTCAGGCCGGGCACCCTGCCGGACGACGTCCGAACCCCCTGTGCTCACAAGTGTTCAGAAGTCCTCACGGACCACGGCGCTCTCACCGACTTTGAGGAACTCGGTGTAGGCCGCGATCACCTCGTCGGCGCCGCCACGCTTGATCAGCTCACCCTTGTGCAGCCAGATCACCTCGTCCGAGAGCTCCTTGATGGTGCCCAGGGCGTGGCTGACCAGAAGCATCGTCCGGGCCTTGCCGACCAGCTCGTTCATCTTCTGCTGCGCCTTCTCCTTGAAGTGCGCGTCACCGGCCGACAGTGCCTCGTCGATGATCAGGATGTCCGGGTCCATGTGCACCGCCACCGCGAACGCCAGCCGGCTGTACATGCCGGAGCTGTAGCTGCGCATCGGCAGGTCCATGACCTCCTCGAGCTCGGAGAACTCGACGATCTCGTCGTAGCGCTGCTTGATCTGCGCCCGGGTCAGCCCGGCGGCCAGACCACCCAGGGTGACGTTCTCGCGACCGGAGAGCGCCGAGTTGAACCCGACCCCGAGCGCCAGCAGCGTGCTCACCCGGCCCTCGACGACGATCCGGCCCTGGGTCGGGGCGAGGATGCCGGCGACGGTGCGCATCAGCGTGGACTTGCCGGCACCGTTGGCACCGATGATGCCCATCACCTTGCCGTGCGGCACGTCGAAGCTGACACCGCGCAGCGCCTTGACCTCGCGCACGACCCGTTCGCGCCGTCCCATGCGCACGATCGCGCTCTTCAGCGTCGGCACCTTCTGCATGTTGATCCGATAGGTCACATGCACGTCCTCGACGGTGATCGCCGAGGAGCTCGGGAACTCACGCGTGGTCGAGAGCGCCGGTTCGGCGGGCTGGTCGGCCGAGTCGTTGACGGGCTTCGGCGACACGGGTTCAGCCTTCTCAGAGACGGACAGCGAACTCACGCTCCCTCGACATCAACAGCATCGAACCGACCACCAGAGCACCCACCGCCCAGGCCAGCGCGATCAGCAACAGCTTCGGATTCGGGGCCACGCCCTCGTTGAGTATCTCGCCCTGCGCGGCCAGCAACCCGAAGATCGGGTTGGCCGGAGCCAGTTCGAGCAGCACCCCGGCCAGCCGGCTGCCGTTGGCCTCGCGCTGCTCCAGCTGCTCGACGGTCCACAGGATCGGCGAGAGGTAGAGCCAGATCCTGATGAAGTACGGCAGGAAGCTGGCGGTGTCGCGGAAGTAGACCTGCAGCGTGGCGAAGATGTTGGCCAGACCCAGACCGGTCATCGCGGCGAGGATCAGGATCGGAATCATCCAGAGCATGTTCCAGGTGAACCGCAGGCCCATCACCACGTGGATGACGAAGTAGACCACCAGCGTGGGCAGGTAGCGGCGGAAGGCCAGGTAGGTCGTCGAGACCGTGAGCAGCATCTTCGGGAACGGGGTGTTCAGGATCAGCCGGCCGCCCTGGGTCAGCGAGGTGGCGCCGTTCTGCATCGAGCCGGTGATGAAGTTGAACAGGAACAGACCCGAGGTGAGCAGCGCGAAGAAGGCCTTGGCCGCCTCGGTGCTGCCCGAGTGGCCGCCGATCACCATCACCAGCAGGAAGTAGACCCCGGCCAGCAGCAGCGGGTTGATCACCAGCCAGGCCTGACCGAAGAAGGTGTCGGTGTTCGCCGCGTGCATCTGGGTGCGGGCCAGTTCGAAGGCGAACGAGCGCCGGCGCCACAACTCCTTGAAATACGGGATCACCGGTGGCAGACCGGCCCGGTGCGGCTCGTAGACGTGCCGTTCACCGAGGTACTCGTCGTTCTGTTTCCCCTTGGTACGCACTGGACTCACGCGTGATTACCTCATGCCCTGCTCATGCGGTGGGTCGCCCGCAGGCGATACCCCACGATCCGGTGATGTCGCCCGAGGTCCACTCGTGCGGGCGGTGGTCGTGTCGCCCGACTCGGGACGCAACGGCCCAGAATAGCGCCGCGCCGTCGCCGGGTCGGACAGGTCCGTCCCGAGGGCCGGTCCGATGGCCTTTCCGATGTCTTGATAGATCGAGACCAGCTCGGCGCCGTCCCGGTACCAGGAGAGCTCCTCGCTCGCCGCCGTCACCGCCTCGCGCAGCGCCGGGTAACCGGCGACCGCGGCGGTGATCGCCCGGGCCAGCCCGGCGGCGTCCCCGGGCCGGTAGAGCTCGCCCACCCGGTGCCGGCGCACCAGTTTGCCCAGCTCGCCGACGTCGGTGGCGACCACCGGAACCCCGATCCGCACGGCGTGGAAGAGCTTGTTCGGCATCGCCAGCCGGTGGTTCACCCAGCGGTCGGAGTGGGTGACCAGGGCCAGGCCGGCCTGGGCGAGGGTGAGATCCACCTCCTCGACCGGCTGCGCGGGCCCGACCTCGGCGCGTCCCGGATCGAAACCGGCCAGCCAGGTGCCGTCCGCCGGGCCGATCATGCGCAGCGGCAGGTCGACCAGCCGGCTCGCGGCGGCGATCACCTCGAGCTCCCGGTAGGGGGCAAGGCGTCCGGCATAGACACCGGCCCGCGGCGCCTCGGGCGGCTCCAGACCCGCCGGACGGCGCGGGTCGCCCGGTGGCGGCAACGGTTCGAAGGTGTTCCGGACGACGTGCACGTGCGGCCAGCCGTAGGCCGCACGGAGCGCGTCGGCGACGCCGTCCCCGACCGTGATCACCGCGGCCGCGGCGGCGCCGAGGCGTCCCTCGACGCGGCGTTCACGACGCTGCTGGAGCGGTGTCGGCCGGCCGATCCGGGGCCGGCCCGACCACATCTCGTGGCTGTCGTAGACGTACGGGACGCCGCGGCGCTCGGCGAGCCGGACACCCACCTCGAGCGCGGTGAAGTCGTGCGCGTGCACGACGTCGTACTCGCGCCCGGCGCCGTCCTGGGCGACCCCGGCGGCCCAGCGGCCGAAGGCCTGGTTGCGGTGGGTGGGCAGCAGCGCCCAGCGCGCCGCCGCGACCGGCGGGCTCAGCCGGCGACCGCCGAGCGAGCTCGCGGCCTCGGCCCGGAACACCGACGACGCCCCCACCGACGAGACGGTGACACCGGCGGGCGGGTCCCAGTCGGTGGGCACCTGCTTGCCGATCACATGCACCTGATGCCCGGCCTCGACCAGCGTGGTCGCCTCACGCAGCACCCGGGT
>DAIOVT010000473.1:0-3452 GCA_036758885.1 Kineosporiaceae bacterium | reverse complement strand
GCTGCGCCGGGTGCGGTTGGTGACCGCGGTGCGGGTGTCGGCCCGCTTCGGATCGCTATGGTTCGTGATCGTGCTCATCGCGCGGTCCACCCCATGTCCATAGGCACAGCGACCCCTGTGACGGATCGCCCTGTCGGTCCTGTCAGGAACGCCACCATTGCTGCGACCTCCTCCGGTTCCACCAGTTCCTTGACCGGCTGTGAGGCCAGGATGACCTCTTCCAGCACCCGGTCCTCGGGCAGGTTGTGGGCCTTCGCCTGATCGGCGATCTGCTTCTCCACCAACGGAGTACGCACGTAGGCGGGGCAGACCGCGCTGGTCCGGACGCCGACGTCGGCGCCCTCCAGGGCGAGGGTCTTCACCAGTCCCAGCACGCCGTGCTTGCCCGAGACGTAGGCGGACTTGAACGGCGAGGCGGTCAGGGCGTGCGCCGAGGCGATCACGCAGAACCGGCCGTCGCCGGAGGCGACCAGGTGCGGCCAGGAGTACTTGGCCAGCAGGAACGGCGAGGTGAGCAGGATCGCCAGCAGCGCGTCCCAGCGGTCCTCGTCGAAGTCGGCGATCGGGCTGACGTGCTGGAAACCGGCGTTCGGGACGACGACGTCGAGCCGGCCGAAGGTGTCCAGGGCCGCGGCCACCGCCTCGCGGTTGCCCTCACGCGTGGTCAGGTCGGCGGCGACGGTCAGGCCCGGGGTGTTCTCGCCCGGCTTGAGGTCGACCGACACGACGTCCAGGCCGTCGTCCACGAGTCTCTGGGCGATCGCCGCGCCGATGCCGCTGCCTGCTCCGGTCACCAGGGCGACGCGGCGTCCCCCCGTGGTGGCGGTGCTGTTTCCGGCGCTGTCGGTCATCGTTCGGCTCCTGCTCGTCGTCGAGATCTGCCCTGCGTTTCGCTGATGAGGTCTATTGCTGCATTCGGGTCGTGCGGGCGGGTCTCTTTCCGTGGCTGTTTCTCAGGTCGGCTTTCTCAGTTCGCTTGGTGCCGTGGGGCTTTGGTGCTTCCCCAAGGGATTGAACCACTCGGGACGTCTCGCGATTTCAGTGTGTGCGCGAACGTAACAAGATGAGGTAACGCCGCTCTCAGTGGTTCTGAGACGTGAATCACGGCATCGGGTATCGCTTTCAAGAGGCATTCGGTGGAGCCCTGGCAACCGTTCGGCGTCCAACCCGATTCCGGTCCGATTCCGGGCAAAGACGAGACCGCCCGCTCCGGAATCGGAGCGGGCGGCCTCGATGCAGGAAGCAGGGCAGATCACATGTCGAGCCCGCCGTTGACGCCCCAGACCTGCCCGGTGATGTAGCCGGAGTCGTCGGCGCCGAGGAACCGCACCACGCGGGCGATCTCGTTCGGGTTGCCGAGGCGGCCCATCGGGATCTTGGCCTTGATGCCGTCGAGCACCTTGTCCGGGATGTGCTCGAGCATCTCGGTGGCGATGAAGCCCGGCGTGACGCAGTTGACCGTGACGCCGACCAGGTTGTCCTCGGTCTTGCCCGCCCGGCGGAGCTGGAACTCGGCCTCCCGGGCCAGGGTCTTGGTCAGGCCGAACAGACCCGACTTGGACGCCGCATAGTTGGCCTGGCCGATGTTGCCCATCTCGCCGATCACCGAGGAGACGTTGACGATCCGGCCGTTGCCCTGGCTCACGAAGTGCGGCAGGGCGGCCTGGGAGAGGTAGAAGGCGCCGGACAGGTTGACCGCCAGCACCTTGTTCCAGTCGTCGTCGGTCATCTTGGCGACCGTGCGGTCGATGGTGATACCGGCGTTGTTCACCAGGATGTCGATGCGTCCGTGCTGGGCGACGACCTCCTCGATGGTGCGCCGGCAGTCGTCACCGACGCCGATGTTGCCCTTGTGCAGGGTGATCTTCTGGTCGGACCCGATGTGCTGCTCGAGGTCCTTGGCGAACGCCTGGGCGGCCTCGTCGTTGCTGCTGTACCCGGCTCCGACCGAGGCACCGTGGGCGGCCAGGCTGCGGCTGATCGCCGCGCCGATGCCCCGGGTACCACCGGTGACCAGGGCCACCCTGCCGTTCAGGCTTCCTTCGTTGCTGCTGGTCTCGCTCATCTGGCCTCCTGCTCTCGACGTTGAACGCTTGAGGTGCTGCTGCTGCGGAACTCTGTCGGACGCATCCGGACGGCGCCGCTCACTCGTCGGCGGACTGCTCGGGCTCCGAGCCCGAGCGGGCACCGAGCCACTGCGAGATGTCCGGCCAGACCTGGTGCCGGGCGCGCGAGCCCGCCATCAGGCCGATGTGGCCGCCCTTGCGGTCGAAGTGGGTCAGGTCGTCGGCGCCGACCATGCCCAGGAACGGCATCGTGCCGTTACGTGGGGCGATGTGGTCGGCGCTGGCGGTGATCACCAGGACGCCCTGATCCTTGATCCGGCCGAAGTCGACCCGCTGGTCCCGCAGCCGCATGGTGCCGGCGACCAGGCGGTTCTCCTTGTACATCCAGGTGATCCAGTCCCGGTAGGCCTGCGCCGGGAACATCGGGTTGCGACCGACCCACTTGTTCATCGACTGGTAGGCGGCCCGGTCCAAGGTGCCCTTGCGGACCTGGTCGAAGACCGATCGCCGGCTGGTGACGAAGTTGGTGATCGGTTTCAGCATCCGGTTGGCGACGTCGATGCCCGGCCCGGGCAGGCCGCCGTCCCCGGTGATGATGTCGACGTCGAAGCTGTCCCGGTTCACCCAGGTCGAGTAGGTGCTGCCCGAGGTGTCCACCGGCATGGTGAGCAACACGATGTTGCGCACCGGGCCGTCCGGATGCAGCGCGGTGTACATCGCCACCAGGGCCGCGCCGATGCACCAGCCGATCAGGTTGACCCCGTCGGACTTGCTGTTGCGTACCGTCTCCCGCACCGCCCAGTGCAGTTCGTCGCAGACGTAGTCGGCCACGCCCATGTCGTCGTCCTCGGGGCCCGGCCAGCCCCAGTCGACCAGGTAGACGTCGTAGCCCTCCTCGAGCAGGTACTCGACGAAGGAGTTGCCCGGCCGCAGGTCGTACACCTCGGGGCGGTTGATCAGGGCGAACACCAGCAGCACCGGGATCGGGTGCTTCCGCTTGTTGCTGTGGTAGCGGTACAGCGTGGTCTTGCGGTGGGTCCAGATCACCTCCTTCGGCGTGGCGCCGATCTCCGCGTCGTCCACCGTGAGCATCACGTTCGCGGTGTTCAGCGCGGCGACCGGAAGGTCGGCCAACTGCTTCCAGAACGAGGTGACCGCCTCGGCGGCGGGTGAGACCGCCGGGTTCGGCCCGGGTGCGGGGGCACCGGCGGCCGGTGCCCCCGTCCCTGCGGTCATCGGCCGCTCCCGGCCGTCTTCTTCGCCGGACGGCGGGTGCCCGCCGAGGTGCTCGCGGTGCCGTTGCTCGAGCCGTTGCCCGCGGGCGTGCTCGGGGCAGAGCTCGCATCAGGGGTGGAGATGGCCTCGACCTTGTCCGAGAGTTCCTCG
>DAIOVT010000472.1:0-3458 GCA_036758885.1 Kineosporiaceae bacterium | reverse complement strand
TGAGCGCCCTTCGCTCGGAACACCGTTTCTCTCAGACCGCCCGGCTTCCTCGGAGGGCGCGGCGGTTCAGACCGCGCGGCCGATGAACACCGTGCGACCGGGATCGTCGTCCTCGTCGTCGGTCGGCCGGTCGCCGAGCACCAGTGAGTAGCCCTCGAAACCGTTGCGCTGCAACGCATCGAGCCAGTCCTGGGTCGAGTGCATGCCGAACCGGTGGGTCTCGCCGAGACGCTCGATGCGTCCGTCGGGGTGCCGGATCAGATAGTCGTACTCGGCCACGATCTCGCTGTCACTCGGGTCCGGGTCGAAAGTCCATGCCAGGTAACGGATCCCACGCTCGGGCCGATCCGGGTCGTCGCTGCCGCCCGACTGGGTGTCGGCGACGAAGGTCTCCCGCACATGGTCGGGCAGCAGCACCGCGACCCCGCCCGGGTTCAGGTGTGCTCTGGCCGTGGCGATCGTGGCGTCCAGGTCAGCCGGATCGACCACGTAGTCGAGCGCATCGTGCAACACCACCGCATCGACGATGCGTCCGAGTCTGATGCTGCGCATGTCGCCCTGTACGTGCTCGACGTCCGGGTTCAGCCGCCTCGACACCGCCAGCATCGGCTCGGAGATGTCGACCAGGGTCAGCTCGAAGTCGCCCGCCAGGTGCACCGCGTTGTGCCCCCCGCCGCTGCCCAGCTCGAGCAGCCTCGGACGGCGCGGCGCATCGCCGTCCGGCAGATCGGTCAGCGCGCTGTTGATCAGGCCGCTGATCAGCGCCGCTTCGCCGGCGTAGTCTTCGGGAGGGGAGAGCAGCGGCCACCACTCGGCCAGTTCGGTGTATATCAGCACGACAGCCACCGGGCCTCTGCGATCCGGCCGGGCGCGACGGTGAAAGGAACGGCGGCCACGAGCGCAGCGGTCACGAACATGAGCCGCAACCTACCCGGGAGCCGGCAACCCGTCCGAACACCCACCCGTGATCATGCAGAACTGCACACCCCGCCGTGATCATGCAGAACTGCTCCGAGCTCCTGCGACCGCGCACTTCTGCATGATCACCACCCGTGTACGTGCGGTTCTGCATGATCACGGCGGGTGAGGGGATCGTAGGGTCGGGGTATGAGTGTGGATCTGCCGTTGAGTGCCCTGGCGGCGTGGTGGGCGACAGCGTGGTTGCGCGGGGACGCCGCGGCCGACGACGTGCTGGGAACCACGCTGGGGCTGGACGAACTCACCGAACTGCGCCGGTCCGGAGCGACCGGCGTGGGGCTGGCGCTCCCGGTGGACGGCGACCCGCTCGGGCTGGGTGGACCGGCCGAGTTCAACCTGGCGGCGCTCGAGGCCGGTGAGGCGGCGATCTCCGACTCGGGGATCGCCTTGATCCCGGGGGCCGGGGCCGAGCGCAACCGCTGGATCAGGTTCGCGGCGAACAAGCGGCAACTGCCCGATCTCGGCGAGGCCGACCGGGGGTTGCGGGCGGCGCTGCCGGAGTCGGCGAACGCCCTGGTGGAACTGGACGTCGCCCAATGGCGCCCCGAGGTGGCCGACGAGATCATGGAACTCGCCCGCCCTGCGCACCTCGACCCGCCACCTGGCATTCCGCAACGGTGCGCCGACCTGGCCGCGCGAGCCGCGCGCTGCCTGGGCATCGTCGATCTGGCCCTGCAGGACGACGGCGGCACGGTCTCGGCGTCCGAGGCCGACCTGCGGCGCCGGGCGCTGTTACCGCTGGAGCGAGCCTCTCGCCGGGCGCTGGTCGCCGCCTGTTCGCCGGAGGCCTGGCCACCGGTCTGACCCGGACCCTGCCGTGATCATGCAGAAGTGCTGGGCCGCAACTCCATGCAGTTCTGCATGATCACGGCGGGGTGGTTGGTGGGCTCCGTGGGCGGGAGTCGTGCAGTTCTGCATGATCACGCTGGGGTGGGGTGCGGCTCCCTGCACTGGCGGGCGCGCGGTTCTGCATGATCACGGCGGGCTGGTTGGTGGGCCCCGTGGGCGGAGTCGCGCAGTTCTGCATGATCACGCTGGGGGCACAGCTCGGGCACAGCGCCGCAGAGTGCAACGTTCCAGGGGATGTTGCAACGTCCTCGTCCCAGGATTCCTCTTGTCGGAATGGCGACATCGTTGCGTTCTCTTATGCGGAATGTCTGTTTAGCCTCGAAGGCACCGGCCCCCTGACCGTTCCGGGGTCCTCACTCCCCGGCGACGGAGCCTCAGGAGGCAACCCATGAGCAGTGCCACGAACGCCAACGCCGCGCAGATCCTGGACCAGGCGGTGGTGCATTTCGCCGATCGTCCGGCGCTCAGACTCGGTGAGCAGATGCAGACCTACGCCGAGCTCGCCGAGGCGAGCGCCCGGGTCGCCGGTCTGCTCGCGGCCGGTGGTCACCGGCCCGGCGACCGGATCGGGATCATGGTGCCGAACGTGCCCGAGTTCGCCGCGATCTATTACGGCATCCTGCGGGCCGGCTGTGTCGTCGTCCCGATGAACATCCTGCTGCAGGAACGCGAGGTCGCCTTCTACCTGGCCGATCCGCAGGCCCGCACGCTGTTCGTCTGGCACGAGTCCGCGGAGCCCGCCCGTCGCGGCGCGCAGACCGCCGGCGCCGATGTGATCGTCGTCGACACCGACGGCTTCCACGACCTGCTGGGCCGGACGATGCCACGGGCCGACCTCGCCGAGCGCGCGGGCGACGACGTGGCGGTGCTGCTGTACACCTCGGGCACCACCGGACGCCCCAAGGGCGCGATGCTCAGCCACGACACGATCCGGATCGGCGCCGAGCGGGTCACCCCGGCGATCCTGAACGCGACACCGAACGACGTGATCCTCGGCGCGCTGCCGCTGTTCCA
This sequence comes from Kineosporiaceae bacterium, assembly GCA_036758885.1. Lineage (GTDB taxonomy): Bacteria > Actinomycetota > Actinomycetes > Actinomycetales > Kineosporiaceae > DAIOVT01. Next base: position 617 of record DAIOVT010000472.1, on the reverse strand, counting down.
CTCCTTCGGTCAGACGGTGAGCCTGAACGGCGCGGTGAAGGCGGGCGCGACGCTCGCCATGATCGCCCGGTTCACCCCGCAGACCGCACTGGAAACCGTTCAGCGCGAAGGGGTCTCGATCTTCCTCGGGGTTCCCACGATGTACCACGCGCTGCTCGGGCACGAGGGCCGCGAGGCCTACGACACCTCGAGCCTGCGGGTCTGCGTCTCCGGCGGGGCGTCGTTGCCGGTCGAGGTGCTGCACGGGTTCGAGAAGGAGTTCGGCTGCGTGGTGCTCGAGGGCTACGGGCTCAGCGAGACCGCCGCCACCGGCACCCTCGGCCGACCCGACCTGCACCGCAAGGCCGGCTCGATCGGCCCGGCGATCGAGGGCGTCGAGCTGAAACTGATGGACGACGACGGCAAGGACGTCGAGGGCGAGGGCGCGGTCGGCGAGATCGTGATGCGCGGGTTCAACGTGATGAAGGGCTACTGGAACCTGCCCGAGGCGAGCGCCGAGGCCATTCGGGACGGTTGGTTCCACACCGGCGACCTGGCCCACGTCGACGCCGACGGCTTCTACTACATCGTCGACCGGAAGACGGACCAGATCATCCGCGGCGGCTACACGGTCTACC
>DAIOVT010000471.1:0-3459 GCA_036758885.1 Kineosporiaceae bacterium | reverse complement strand
CACCTGCTTCAGCTCCTCCACCTTGCCGCGGCCGATGAAGGTCGCGGGGTCGGCATGGCCGCGGCGCTGCACCAGCCCGTCCAGCACCTCCGAACCCGCGGTCTCGGCCAGCAGCTTCAGCTCGGCCAGCGAGTTCTCCGCGTCCACCTGGCTGCCGGTCGTCCAGACGCTCACCAGGACGACCCGCTCCAGCTGCAGCTCGCGGTATTCGACCTCGGTGATGTCGGCCAGCTGCGTGGACATGCCGGCCACCCGGCGCAGCGAGTTCCGCTCGGCCAGGTCGAGCTGTTCCCCGTCGAAGTCGAGTTCGACGTCGATATCGGTTGGCTGGGTCATCAGCCGATCACCTCCAGATCGAGGACGCCGCGGGCCACCAGGACGGCCGGACCGGTGAGGACCGCTTCGCCGTCGGGCCGGACGTGTACTTCCAAGTCGCCGCCGGGGGTCGTCACCCGCACCGGCGCACCACCGGCCGTCGCACCGCCGACCGCCACCGCCACCGCCACGACTCCGGTGCCGCAGGCCTCGGTCTCCCCCGAGCCGCGCTCGTGCACGCGCATCCGGACATGGCCCGGTCGCAAGGGCACGACGAACTCGGCGTTCACGCCCTGCGGGAACCGGCCCGGGACCACGTCAGGAGGGGTCGACAGATCCAGCGAGTCGAGCTCAGCCTCGTCCGCCACAACGCTCACCAGGTGCGGGTTGCCGACATCAGCGGGGATGCCCGACCAACACCGTTCGCCGATGCGGACCTCCGGACGGTCGGCGCCGATCCCGACGGCACCCATGGTGACCGCGATCCGCCCATCCGGCAGGAAGCTGCCGGTGCGCTGACCCGCCCGGGTGCCCACCGTCACCTGCTCGGCGTGCACCAGACCCTCGGCCGCCAGATAGCGCAGGAAGACGCGCAGGCCGTTGCCGCACATCTCGGCGACGGAACCGTCGGCGTTGCGGTAATCCATGAACCACTGGCCGTCGGCGTCGCGGACGGCGCGGAGCACCCCGTCGGCACCGATCCCGGCGCGACGATCGCATACCGCGGCGACCTCGGCATCGCTCAGCTCGACCCGGCCGTCGGGGTCGGTGAACAGCACGAAGTCGTTCCGGGCGCCATGGCCCTTCACGAACGCAAGCTCACGCATCTGTCTCCCCTGGTGTTCCGTCGAGCCTACCCCGCACCGCCGACACCATCGGATCCGCAGCGCCGGGACCGGCCGGGAGCCAGACGATCCGGGGATCGCGCCGGAACCAGCCCAGCTGCTTGCGGGCGAACCGGCGGGTGCCTGCCGCCGTCCGGTCCTGGGCGTCGGTCTCGGTGCACTGGCCGTCCAGGAAACCCAGGATCTGCCGATAGCCCAGGGCCCGGGAGGCCGTCCGGCCTTCCCGCAGGCCGCGCGGCAGGAGCCCGCGCACCTCGTCAACGAAGCCCTGCTGCCACATTCGCCTCACCCGGGTCTCGATGCGGGCGTCCAGCTCGGCCCGGTCCAGCTCGAGCCCGAACTGCAGCACCCCGGAGATCGCGTAGTTGCCCTCCGGCAGCACCGGACGGAAGGAGCCGGTCAACTCGATGACCTCCAGAGCCCGGACGATCCGGCGGCCGTTGCCCGGCAGGATGCCGGCGGCGGTGTCCGGGGCGATCGCCGCCAGGCGGGCGTGCAGCGCCGGTGACCCGAGGTCGGCCAGTTCGCCCTCCAGCCGCTGCCGGATCGCTGGGTCGGTACCGGGGAACTCGAACTCGTCCAGGATCGCCCGCATGTAGAGCGCCGAGCCGCCGGCCACGATCGGCACCACGCCCCGCGCGCGACAGTCTGCGATCGCCGCCCGCGCGAGCCCCTGGAAAGCGGCGACGCTGGCGGTCTCGGTGACCTCGGCGATGTCGATCAGATGGTGCGGGACGCCGCCTCGCTCGGCGAGGGTCGGCTTGGCGGTGCCGATGTCCATGCCGCGGTAGACCAGCATCGAATCGGCGTTCACCACCTCGGCGCCGACCCCGTCGGTGGCCAGCTCGCGCGCGACGGCGACCGCCAGGGCCGTCTTGCCGCTGGCGGTGGGACCATTGATGACGAGAACCGGAAGCTCATTCATGACCTGACACATTCTGCCGTTTCTGGCGCACCTCTTCCCTCCGGCGCCCTGGTGGGGTACAACTTGACTACAGCCTGAAGACGGCCTTCTGGCGCTAGTGAGAGAGAGGAGGTCGCATGGATATCGTTGAACAGATCAAAGATGCCGTTGCCGACCATTCCGACACGGTCAAGCAGGGAATCGACTCCGTCGGTGACGCTGTTGACAATGTAACTGGCGGCAAGTTCGAGGCACAGGTCGATCAGGCACAGGACTTCCTGAAGGACCAGGTGAACAACCTGTCCTAAGTGCGAGTCGCGCTGGTCGCGATCTGACAACGAACCCAGGGGGTCGGCGGGATGCCGGCCCCCTGGTCTTTTTCGTCTCCGGCCCCTCAGGCGCGGCGAGGCATCCCCAGCCCGACCAGCGGGCGGGTGTCCGGGGTGGCATTGCGGGCCTGCCAGGCGTCCCCGCCCCGGCTGCGACGCAGGCTCAGCAGCCCGCCATCGGCGTTCAGGTGGTGGGGCGCGGCGTAGGTCACCTCGACCTCGGCGAAGTCACCCGGGCGCGGCCGCTCCTCGGCGGCCTCCGGTACCCGGACGTGCACCAGCCGGTTGTCGCGGGCCCGGCCCGACATCCGCGCGGTGGCGGCGTCCTTGCGTCCCTCGCCGTCGGCGAACATCACCTCGATGCGCCGGCCGACCAGCGCCTGGTTCTCCTGGTGCGCGACCTCGCCCACCAGGTCGACCAGCCGCTCGTAGCGTTCCTGGACGACCTCGCGCGGCACCTGATCGGGCATCGTGGCCGCCGGCGTGCCGGGGCGGATGGAGTACTGGAAGGTGAAGGCGGCGGCGAACCGCGAGGCCTCCACCACGTCGAGGGTGGCCTGGAAGTCGGCCTCGGTCTCGCCGGGGAAGCCGACGATGATGTCGGTGGTGATGGCGGCCTGGGGCATCGCGGCGCGCACCCGGTCGAGGATGCCGAGGTACTTCTGGCTGCGGTAGGAGCGCCGCATCGCCTTCAGCACCGCGTCCGAGCCGGATTGCAGCGGCATGTGCAGCGAGGGCATCACGTTCGGCGTCTCGGCCATGGCGGCGATCACGTCGTCGGTGAAGGCCGCCGGGTGCGGGGACGTGAACCGCACCCGCTCCAGCCCGTCGATTCCGCCGCAGGCCCGCAGCAGCTTGCCGAAGGCCTGCCGGTCGCCGAACTCGACGCCGTAGCTGTTGACGTTCTGGCCAAGCAGGGTGATCTCCTGGACGCCCTCGGCCACCAGGGCCTGGATCTCGGCCAGGATGTCACCGGGGCGGCGATCGGTCTCCTTGCCGCGCAGCGCCGGGACGATGCAGAAGGTGCAGGTGTTGTTGCAGCCGACGCTGATCGACACCCAGGCCG
>DAIOVT010000470.1:0-3469 GCA_036758885.1 Kineosporiaceae bacterium | reverse complement strand
CCCGCTGTGCAGATCAAGTGGGGGCTGGACTACATCTCCGACCGCTACGGCACGCCGTGCGCGGCCTGGGGACACAGCCAGCGGGTGAACTGGTACTGAGGCACCGGTGCCGCTGGCGTCATTGCTGCCGCCGGCGTCACTGCTGAGGCGTCGTCGTCGGGACGTCGTCCAAGCCTCACTGATTCGCAACCTTCTCGTTATCCTTCTGTGACATACCCAATGTTTGTCGACGCTGAGTAGAACTATTGGGTTCTCCCGTCACGTACGGTCACCACTCCCATTGCCTTCGGTGTCATGGCAGGCAACTGTCGTACCCAGAGTGGCGTCGCTCCAGCTCCTGAACCTGTCGGGAGCAGCGAGGGAGACAGAGCGCCACTGGCTGTTTCTCGACGAGGCCCGCCGGTCGTCACCGGCTCGAAAGTGCGCCTGGTCGATGGGCCCGATCGTCGGCAGGGAAGCCGCCGGGTCCGGACAGCCGATGACCGAGAGGGATCTCAGCCAATGGCCACCGATCGACGTGACCTCGCGCGCCCGGAAGTTGCTTCGGGTACGGGTTCGAGCGCCGACCCCGGCACCACGCAGCGCAAGCTGCGCCCGCACCGCCTGCTCGTACCGGCCGCCACCCTGGCGGTCGTGGTCGGCGCCACCGGCGCCGTGCTCGCCTCGACGTCCTCCGCCGCGCAGACCGCGGTGGCGTCTGGTGCCGTCAGCGATTCGATCCTGGACGACTCGATCCAGGGCGGTTCGGTTCAGCGGCAGGCCGAGAGCCTCGGTGACCTGCAGCCGGTCGCCTTCGCCCAGGCCCGGTCGCTCTCCGCCGCCTCGCAGGCCGACTCGGTGCTGCAGCGGACGACGGTGGCCGCCGCGGCGAAGACCACCACCAAGACCACCACCAAGGCAACGGCGAAGACCGCTGCCGCGCCCAAGGCCGCGGTGCCCGGCAAGACCCCGGCCTCGGCGAAGACGCTGGCCAAGAAGCAGGTCAGCGCCCGCGGCTGGTCCAGCGCGCAGTACAAGTGCCTGGTCAAGCTGTGGGAGAAGGAGAGCAACTGGAAGTACACGGCCCGCAACCGGTCCTCGGGTGCCTACGGCATTCCGCAGGCGTTGCCGGCCCGCAAGATGGCCAGCGCCGGCAAGGACTGGCGCACCAACCCGGCCACCCAGATCGAATGGGGCCTGAAGTACATCGCCGACCGTCACGACACCCCGTGCGGCGCCTGGGGCCACAGTCAGCGCCGGGGCTGGTACTGAGGAAACTGAGGCTGGCACCGGGAGAGCGCCCTCTGCCAGGCTGAGGCGGTGCAGTTCGGCGCGATGTCGAGGAGCCGTCGATGAAGCAGCCCAGTGACGTTCTGGTGCCGGTACAGCTCGTGGCGCTCGGGGCGGCCGCCCTGTGGCCCGGGCGGGCGCGCTGGTCGTTGCCGGGGCCGGTGTCGGTCGGTGCCGACCTGGTGGCGGCCGGGGGAGTGGGTCTGGTGGCGGCGGGTGCGCTGTCGCTGGGCCGCGATCTGACCCCGTTCGTCACCCCCCGGGACGGCGCCTCGTTGCGCACCGGTGGTTCGTACGCGATCAGCCGCAACCCGATCTACGCCGGGTTGCTGCTGCTCGCCGGCGGGGTCGCCGTCCGGCGTCGCAGGCCCGAGCCGCTCGCCGCGTTCGCGGTGCTGGCCACCGCCCTGCACGTGAAGACCGGGGCCGAGGAAGAGCGGCTGCGGGAGAGGTTCGGCGCCGACTACGAGGCCTACGCCGCCCGGGTGCCGCGGATGATCGGCCTGCCCGGACGCTTCCGCGCGCTCAGCTGACCACCGCCGAGCCGGGGTAGCGGCTGCCCAGGTCGCCGAGCTGCCCCACCAGGTGCACCTGGCCGCGGACCAGTTGGTAGTGGGTGCCGGCGATGGCCAGGCGCCCCTCGGAGATCGCGTCGGAGATCACCTTGGAGCGTTCCGCGATCAGGTCCACGGTCCCGCGAACGTGCTCGACCATCAGTTCCTCGCGGTCCACCTCGTCGGTGCTGCGACCGTGCCGGGCGGTGATCAGACTGGGGGTGAGCCGCTCGACGATCTCGCGCAGGTAGCCGCCCGGCATCGACCCCGAGCGGTGCGCCTGCAGCGCGGCACCGACCGCGCCGCACTGGTCGTGGCCGAGCACGATGATCAGCGGGATGCCGAGGGCGGCCACGCCGAACTCGAGCGAACCGAGCACCGAGGTGTCGACGACGTGCCCGGCGGTGCGTACCACGGCCAGGTCGCCGAGGCCACGGTCGAAGATGAGCTCGGCGGCGACCCGCGAGTCCATGCAGCCGAAGATCACCGCGAACGGTTCCTGCGTGGAGGTGCCGGTGTGGGTGCGCCGCTGCACGTCCTGGTTGGGATGGCTGGGCGTGCCGCCGACGAAGCGCCGGTTGCCGTCGATCAACTTCTGCCAGGCCTGCGCGGGGCCGAGGTCGGTTGCCATGCACCCGATCCTGCTGCATCGCGGTGGGGGCCGCCTACACTGACCGCCGTGACCGAGGTCTCCTGGCGGCAGGCCCGGGCTCTGGCGGCCTCGGCGGTGGATCCGCTGCCGCCCGTGGCGGTACCGCTCGATCGGGCCGGGGGCGCCGTCCTCGCTGAGAACGCCTGCGCCGCAACGGATCTGCCACCTCTGGACGTCTCGGCGATGGACGGCTGGGCGGTTGCCGAACCCGCTCCGGACGGCGCCTGGCAGGTGATCGACTCGGTACTGGCCGGCGCCATGACCCCCCGGCCGTTGTGCGGCGGCGAGGCGGTCGGTATCGCCACCGGCGCATCGTTGCCCGGCGGAACGGCCGGTGTGCTGCGCCGTGAGGACGGCACCACGATCGGTGACCGGCTGGTCAGCGGCATCGGCCCGGTCGCACCCGGGGCGCACGCGCGCAGCGCCGCGACCGAGTGCCGCAGGGGCGATGTCGTGCTCGAGGCCGGCTCGACGATCTCCGCCGTCGGGCTCGGCCTGCTGGCCGCGGCCGGTCTGGACCGGGTGCTGGTCCGGCGGGTGCGGGCGGACCTGCTGGTGCTGGGTGACGAACTGCTGCACCACGGCCCGGCCCGGGACGGCCGGATCCGCGATGCGCTCGGGCCGTTGCTCTCGGCCTGGCTGCCCGGCCGCGGCGTCCAGGTGTTCTCCCGGCAGCTGGTCCCGGACACCGCCCCGGCGCTGCGGGCCGCGCTGGCGGCCTGCCTGGGTGACGTCGTGATCACCACCGGGTCGACCGCTCGTGGTCCGGTCGACCATCTGCACGAGGTGCTCGCCGGGCTCGGTGCCGAGCTGCTCGTCGACGGGGTCGCCGTCCGGCCGGGTCACCCGCAGCTGCTGGCGCTGCTGCCCGACCGCCGTCCGGTGGTGGGTCTGCCCGGCAATCCGCTGGCCGCGGTCTCGGCGCTGCTCACCCTGTTCGACCCGGTGCTGGCCGCGCTTCGTGGCCTGCCCGTGTCGCCGGCCGAGCTGGTCG
>DAIOVT010000469.1:0-3471 GCA_036758885.1 Kineosporiaceae bacterium | reverse complement strand
GGATCTATCCGGCGGTGCACTACACGATGGGCGGGCTTTGGGTCGACTACGACCTGGAGTCCTCGATCCCGGGTCTGTTCGTCGCCGGTGAGGCCAACTTCTCCGACCACGGTGCCAACCGCCTCGGTGCATCGGCGCTGATGCAGGGCCTGGCCGACGGCTACTTCGTGCTGCCGAACACCATCCGCGACTACCTGGCGGCGGGGCCGTTCCCGACCGTCACCCCGGACGCACCCGAGGTGGTCGAGGCACGCACCGACGTGCAGGCCAGGATCGACCACTTCCTGAGTTGCAACGGCTCCCGCACCGTCGACTCCTTCCACCGCGAACTCGGCCACATCATGTGGGAGTACTGCGGCATGGAGCGCACCGACGCCGGGCTGCGCGAGGCGATCGGACGCATCCGTGACCTGCGCAAGTCGTTCTGGAGCGACCTCAAGGTGCTCGGCGACAACGAGGGCATCAACCAGTCGCTGGAGAAGGCCGGCCGGGTCGCCGACTTCCTCGAACTCGGCGAGCTGATGTGCGTCGACGCGCTGCACCGGCGGGAGTCCTGCGGTGGTCACTTCCGGGCCGAGTCGCAGACCGAGGACGGCGAGGCGCTGCGCCACGACGACGAGTTCGCCTACGTGGCCGCCTGGCAGTGGTCCGGCGAGGACCAACCGCCGATCCTGCACAAGGAACCCCTGGTCTACGAGTTCGTCGAGATGAAGCAGCGGAGCTACAAGTGAAGATCACCCTCAAGATCTGGCGCCAGGCAGGCCCCGACGCCCAGGGCTCGATGGTCACCTACCAGCAGGACGGCGTGTCCCCGGACATGTCGTTCCTGGAGATGCTCGACGTTCTCAACGAGGACCTGCAGGCGCGCGGCGAGGAACCGGTCGCCTTCGACAGCGACTGTCGCGAGGGCATCTGCGGCATGTGCGGCCTGATGATCAACGGTCAGGCGCACGGTCCCGAGGTGACCACCACCTGCCAGCTGCACATGCGCTCCTTCAAGGACGGCGACACGATCACCATCGAGCCGTGGCGGGCGACCGCGTTCCCGGTGCTCAAGGACCTGATCGTGAACCGCGGCGCCTTCGACCGGATGATCCAGGCCGGTGGCTACATCTCGGTGAACACCGGCGCGGCCCCCGAGGCGCACTCGGTGCCGGTGCCCAAGCCGAAGGCCGACCGGGCCTTCGACGCGGCGACCTGCATCGGCTGCGGCGCCTGCGTGGCGGCCTGCCCGAACGCCGCGGCGATGCTGTTCCTCGGCGCCAAGGTGACCCACCTCGGCGAACTGCCGCAGGGACAGCCGGAGCGTGACGCCCGCGTGGTCAACATGCTCACCCAGCACGAGCACGAGGGATTCGGCGGCTGCACCAACGTCGGCGCCTGCGCCAGTGCCTGCCCCAAGGAGATCCCGCTCGACGTCATCTCGCAGTTGAACTCCGACCTGCGCCGGGCGATGGTGCACGGCAACTGAGCCGGGACGACGGCGGCCCTACCTCGTCGAGGCGGGCAGCCGCACCACGGCGCGCACCCCTGGCGCGGCGTCCTCCAGGCGCACCGAGCCGCCGTTCCGGTCGACCAGTTCGGCGACGATCGCCAGGCCGAGCCCGCTGCCGCCGGAGTCGCGGTCACGGGCGTCGTCCAACCGGGTGAAGCGCTCGAAGACGCGCTTCCGGTCGGCCTCCGCGATGCCGGCGCCGTCGTCCTCGACGACGAGCACCGCACTGTCGTGATCGAGCGCCGTGGTCACCCGCACCCGTGACTCGGCGTGCCGCAACGCGTTGTCCAGCAGGTTCGCCAGCACCCTGGCCAGATCGGGCCGGACCACCTGCGCGAGAACGGGTGTGGCGCCGTCCCCGGTCCTTCCCGCGAGCTCGACCGGCACGCGGCTACCGGGACGGCGAGAGACCAGATCGGCGGCCAGGGCGGCGAGGTCGACCGGTTCGGCGGTCGTGCCGTCGGCTCCGGAGCGGGCCAGGGTGAGCAGATCCTCGACCAGGTTCGACAGCCGATCCACCTCGGGCAGCAGATCTGCCGGAAGGTCGCCGCCCTGACCGAGGTGCTGGGCCACCTCCAGCTGGGTGCGCATGCTGGCCAGCGGGCTGCGCAACTCGTGCGCGGCGTCGGCGACGAACTCGGCCTGCCGGCGGCGGGCGGCCAGCACCGGTCGCAGGGCCGCGCCGCTCAGCCTCCACGCGATCAGGGCGAACACCAGCAGGGCGACCGGCACCAGCACGCTGAGCACGGTGCGCACCGTGTCCTGCGCAGATTCCAGCGCACCGGTCGGCGTGGCCACCACGACGACCACCTCGGTGCCCGCCTGCCCCGGGGTGTCGGAGCGCATCGTCGCCCGCTCGCCGACCACCCGCAGTCTGCTGCTCAGCGCGGCTCGGCTGCCCGGCACGGTGAGCACCGACCCCTGCGCGACCCGCTCGATCTCGGCGACGGTCAGCAACGGGGTGAGCGCGTCCGCCGTCGCGCTGCCGGCCAGCACCTGGTCCGCGGTGTTGAGCACCTGCACGATCTGCGCCGGTCCGGAGGGAAGCGGCTGCGGCAGCGCCCCCTGGCCGAGCAGCACCACGACCCGGTCGGCGCTCTGCCGGGCGCTCGCGTCCAGCGAACGGGTCAGGCTCAGCCCGTTGACCCGGTAGAACAGCAGCGCCGCCACCAGCACCATCAGGGTGAGCAGGGCGAACCAGCTGCCGGTGATCCGGCGCCGCCGGCCACCGAGGGTCTCGCTCGCGCTCACTCCGGCTCGCTGAGCCGGTACCCGGCGCCGCGCACCGTCTCGATCCGGCGCTTGCCGAGCTTCTTCCGCAGATAGCCGATGTACACCTCGACGACGTTCTCGCCGCTCTCCGGCTCACCGCCCCAGACCTGGTCCAGCAGAACGGTTTTGGACACCACTCGGGGGTGTTCGCGGAGCAGCGTGTGCAGCAGCGCGAACTCCCGGGGGGCCAGGGCGACGTCCTTGCCCTGCAGGGTGACGGCGCGGGTGGCCGGGTCCAGCCGGACACCGGCGGCGCTCAGCACCACCGGGCGGGGTACCGGGTCGCGGCGCAGCAACGCCCGCAGCCGGGCCAGCAGCACGACGAACGAGAAGGGTTTGGTCAGGTAGTCGTCCGCGCCGTAGTCGAGGCCGTCGGCCTGGTCGTACTCGCCGTCCTTGGCCGAGAGCATCAGTACCGGCACCCAGTTGCCCTCCTCGCGGAGGGTGCGCACCAGCGTGTAGCCGGACATGCCGGGCAGCATCACGTCGAGCAGTACGGCGTCGAAGCCGCCGAACCGGGCGGCCTCCAGACCCGTCGGACCGTCGCCGGCGATCTCGACGACCATGCCCTCGGCGCGCAGGCCCTTGGCCAGCGCCTGGGCCATCGCTCGTTCGTCCTCGACGATCAGCACCCGCACCCCCTCACTCTGGCACGTCGGTGGCGCGCACCTCTCAGGTTGCTCTCAGGCCGACCCGTCGAGGCT
>DAIOVT010000468.1:0-3490 GCA_036758885.1 Kineosporiaceae bacterium | reverse complement strand
GCCGCCTCGGCGGCCGCCCTGGTGAAGGCGTCGCCGCTGAGCGAGCCGAGGATGGCGCTGTCCGGGTTGGGCGGCAGCGCGAGCGGGGGCACCCGATCCGGGTCGGTGGCGATCAACGCGCCCTCCCGGGCGTTCCACCGGGCCAGCAGGTCGGCCGACGGCGCGGTGCCCATCAGCCCCGGGTGCACGATGCCGGTGAAGGCGACCCCGGGCACGTGCCGGGACGTCGCCGTGCCGCCGTTGAAGTCCCAGATCACCTTGTAGGCGTCCGGGAACTGCTCGGTCAGGAAGCCGCCGCCGTTGCGGGTGGCGAAGACTCCGGTGTAGCCCCAGCCCTGGCCGGCCAGCGGGCCGGAGTCCTCCTGCGGGATCGGGCCCACGTCGAGGATGTCCACGATCAGCAGGTCACCCGGTTCGACACCCTCGACGGCGATCGGTCCGGAGAGCACATGCACGCCCGGCAGCGGGGCGTTCAGGATGTCGTCGGCCGAGTCGTCGTTCTTGATCGCTCCGTCGAACCACTCCCGGCAGTGCACCCGGAAGCTGTCCCCCGGCTTGACGTGCACCTGCGCCGGGATGTCGGGGTGCCAGCGGTTGTGCCCGATCTTCTCCTGCTCGGTGAAGGGTTTGGTGGAGTCGAGGGGAAAGACGACCTCAGGCATGCTCTGCTCCTTCGTTTCAGGCTACGGCCGGCGCCGAAGCCGTTGCGGTGGTTGAGGTTCCGCGCAGTCGCGGGTACAGCAGGGCGAACACGGCCAGGCCGAACACGGCGTAGCCGATCGCCCATGCGGGACTGTCGCCGTGCCAGTTGCCGGTCAGCAGCAGGAAGGCCGGCAGCGCACCGGTGACCAGGCCCTGCACCGCCGCCACGGCGCCGGTGTAACGGCTGAGATGGTCCGCGCCGCGGGCCAGCACCAGCCAGAACAGGGCCCACAGGAAGGCCCAGTAGAGCCAGATCACGCCGAAGGTGGCGTCCGTGGGCTCGCGGGTGAAGTTGAGGAAGGCGTAGACCAGCGCACACCCCGCCACGAACGCCGAGAACCAGCCCAGCCCGGTGCCGTCCAGGCCGAAGGCGAGGTTGCAGGCGACGTAGAGGTAGGTGAAGCCGAACAGGTACAGGCCGGACGCCGCGAGGATCTGCCCGCTGTCACCGTCGGCGCTGACGATGAGATAGGTCGGCGTGAAGACCTGGAGCAGACCGACGAAGACGTTCATCGGCGCGGCCGACGTGCCCTTGACCCAGCCCAGCAGCATCGCGCCGTTGATGAACAGGACGGCGCCGACGTAGAGCAGTCCGACGCTACTCATTCCGGACCTCCTTGGCAGACGAGACGGAAACGTCCAGGGTTTCGCTCTCAACGATCAGGCGCGCAAAAACCCAACGCGCAGAAGGGATCTCCGCAGCGGGACCGGGTTCAGGGACGCGGCAGCCGGCTCCACCGGGGATCGGCCGCACGCGAGGACGAGCCGGTGACCGGCCGGGCCCCGGGTCGGGCGACGACATCGGGTTCGCTGCGGGACCTCTCGGCCCGGTCGAGCAGGGCCCGGGCCCCGGGGTGGCCGAGCGCCAGCCGGGGTGAGGTGAAGACCCGCAACGCGTCGGCCCCGCACTCGGGGCAGGCTGCACTCGCCGGGGCCTGCCCGATCGGGAAGGTCAGGTCGAAGTGGTGCTCACCGGGAGCAGCCACGGACCGGACGGAGGGATCATGACCCAGCGCCCGACATCGATAACCAAACGTAGCCATCGCATCTCCCCGAGCACATCGTTGTGACATGGCGAAATGAAGCAGATCCCTTGCCGACCAAGGGGTTTGGGTTTCTCGCAGAATAGGCGAGCTGTCACTAACGGGTCAACGGCTATCCGGTAGGCAGTCTGTTGATCACGTTCAGTCGCCGCTCGCCGGACCGAGGACGCCGAAGGCCGGGCGAGCCGGACCCGATCAGGGTCCGTCTCGCCCGGCCACGAATACGGACGGCGCTACTTCAGGTAGGCGAGGTGGTGCGTCACCGACCGCACCCTGGTCTCCGGTGGCTCGGCGACGTAGCTGCTGTGGATGCCGTCGATGAACTGGCGGCACTTCTCGGTGAGCTTCTTGTCCTCGGTCTGCATCCGGGCCTTCGCCACCAGGATGCCCAGGTCGGCCCCGCGGAACAGGTAGGACCCGGCACCGTAGACCCGCAGGAAGAACGCCTCGTCGGCATCGTTGAGGTAGTGCCAGTCCAACGTATTGCGTTGGTACTCAAGGGTTCCGTCGTCCTTGAGCCGGTAGATACCGGTCTTCGGAGCCTCCTCGATGAACCGGATGCGCCGGTCCGAGGTCTTCATGATGAGCTGGCTCCAGACATCGATCGCGGCCAGTTCGAGCCAGCGGCTGTTGATCTCGTCGACGTCGATCTCGTAGTCGACGTCCAGGAACTCCAGCAGGTGGAACAGGAACAGCGGGATGTCGGCGTAGGCGCCCGCGGTGACGTTGGTCATCGAACTGGCACCGGAGATCCGCGGGTTGAGCTCGCCGAGATAGACCTCGTCGCTGTCCAGGTCGACCAGCACGTCGATCTCGAAGAAGCCGACGTAGCCCTCCTCGCGCAACCGGTCACCGAGCCGGCGGACGTGCCCGACGGCGGTGGCCCGCTGCTCGGGGGTCAGCGCCTCGGGGTAGAGGTCGTTGCCGCACCAGCCGCCCCGGTACGGGGTCAGCTCCTTGTACCCGGTCAGGTCGGTCATGAACGGCCCCACGATCGTGCCGTGCCGGGTGTTCACCGCCTCGACCGCGACGGCGCGGTTGTTGATCCGCTTCATCACCTTGACCGGCTCGCCGATCACGTCGACCGAGCAGGCGTTCCAGTCCTCGCGGGAGGCGACGAAGTAGGTCGTCTTGCCCGAGTCGCCGTAGGCGGTCTGCAGCACCAGGTCGGTGCCCAGCCCGGCGGCCCGGGACTGCTTGGTCAGGTCGGTCCAGGACTCCACCGTGGTCAGCACGTTGGGCACGCTCGGGGCACCGGCCTCGTTGCCCAGCCGGGTGGTGGTCAGCTTGGAGTCGAGGTGGTTGCGCAGTGCGTGGCTGGGCAGGATCAGGTCGTAGCCCGCCTCCTCGCAGATCTGCTCGGTCTCCTCGTCGAAGAAGACCATGGCCACCTTCGGCCGGTCGCCCGGACGCTTCACCTGGGCCGCGATGTGTTCGCGTACCGCCGGGTGCCTGAGCAGGTAGTTGTTGATGTCCTCGCCCGAGGTGAACTCCTCGTGCTCGATCTCCGGCGGCGCGTACACCCGCGGGTGGTAGCCGTCCCAGGAGTCGTAGTAGCTGATGAACGAGAAGTTGCGCACCCAGCGGTCGACCCCGAGCAGGTTGAACGCCGTCGGCCCGACGAAGAAGATCGGGATCTCGTTGGTGCGGAAGAAGGTGCGGATGTCGGAGATGTTGCGCAGCGTCCGGCCGACCTTGCCCGACCTGCGCTTCTTGCCGGAGACCGCCTCGGCCGCCTGTGCGGC
>DAIOVT010000467.1:0-3490 GCA_036758885.1 Kineosporiaceae bacterium | reverse complement strand
CGCCCTGGCGCTCAACGCCGAGGGCACCAGCCTGGCCGCGTTCGGGCCCGGAGCGGCCCGCCGCTGGACGGCGCCCGCCGAGGAGGTCTCGGACGGCGCGATCAGCCCCGACTCCTCGGTGGTCGTGGTGGCCGACGACAAGGGCGTCCGCAACCTCGACATGTCCACCGGCAGGACCACCCGCGCCTACTCCGGGGTACCCGGATCCGGTCGGCACTGGCAGGTTCACGCGTGGACCACCGACAACGAGTTCGTGCTGGTCGCCGATGACGACGCGGCCACCGCCACCGCCGACACCCGCAGCCGCCGTGGCGCCGCGCTGGGCGGGGCGGCATCCGGTCGGGGTCTGCTGGCCGGCACCACCGCGCGCCGCCGGGGCAAGCGGCTGAACTGACCGACTCAGCCGGGCGGCTCTGCCGGTCGACTCGGCCGGGCGACTCGGCCGGGCGACTCAGCGGCTCAGCGCGGTGATCTGCACGAGTGCTGCCGTGGTGATGTAGCCGACGCTGCCTGACACCCGCACCTGGCCGGGCTTGCCGGCGGGCAGCCCGGTCAGCCAGGCCCGGCTCACCGCGGGCAGACCCTTGGCGTCGGAGAGCACCGTCGCCCGGGCCTGGCCGGCTCCGATCACCGACCAGACGCTCGGGCCGGCCGGCGCGACCACGATCGCATCGGCCGGTACCGGCCTGGCGAAGGCCTTCGCCGCCGCGATCGCCGTGGTGGCGGCCGCGCCGCCGGAGCCGTTCAGTCTCGGCCGCGAGGCGACCCCGGCCCGCCCCAGAGCGCTGACCGCCGAGGCGGTGATCGCCTTGGTGCTGCCGACCAGCAGCGCCTGCTTGATGCCCAGCGCGCGCAGCGCCGAGGCGGTGACGTTGGGTACGCCGGTCGCGGTGACCAGCAGGATCGGACGCTTCGCCGCCGCGGCCACACCCGAGACCGCGGCCAGGTCGGCCACCGAGGAGCCGGCCGTCACCACCGCGGCGCGTTGCGGGGCGCCGACCTGACGGGCCACCGCGGCGGCCGTCGTGTACCGGTCGGCGTTGCCCAGCCTGATCACCGTGGCACCGAGCGCCGCGACCCGGGCCTGCACCGCGGCACTGACCGCCGAGGTCGACCCGACCACGTAGACCGTGCGGACGCCGCGGGAGCTGATGTCGGAGGCGACCGAGGCCGCCAGCGCCGTGGGCGGCGTGACCAGCAGGGGTGCGCCCTTCGCCGCCGACAGCGGAGCCGCGAGCAGCCCGTCGGCGACCGAAGTCTGCCCGACCAGCACCACCGCGTCGGCCGAGGGGTATCTCTCGCGGCCGACGAGCACCGACGCCGTCGCCGGGTCGGGCGAACCGATCCGGGCCACCGGGCACACGCTCGGTGGGGAGTCGGCGGTGGCCAGCACCTCGACGTCGCGTTCCACCCGCACCGTGCCGACCGGCGAATTGGCGGTCAGCAGCAGCCGGTACAGCCCGGGGGTGACCGGCTGCCCGGACGCATCGCGGCGGTCCCAGGTCGCCTCGAAGCGGGACGCCGCCGTACCCGAGGCGATCGTGCGCCGGGCACCGCAGTGCGGGGTGACCGCCAGGGACCAGCGCTGGTTGGTCGCCGGCACCGCCGTGACCCGCAGCGGCGACGGCGCCGACGTCCAGTTCATCACCGAGGCCGAGACGCTCACGGCGGACAGCCCGGCCTTGAGCCGGTTCGCCGCCTGGGTGCGCAGCCAGGGCAGATAGGCGTACAGGTACTTGCCCGGGCACTCGGTGTACCCGGCGTCGCGGTGGCCGCTGAAGGTGTTGAACCGCACCGTCTTCCCGGCCGGGAACTTGACCGTGCCGCCGCCGGTGGAGACCGCCGAGGCGGTGCCCCTCGGGTTGATGAAGTTCTGCGCCGACTTCCAGGCCATCACCGCGGCCAGCCCGTTCAGCAGCGCCTTCGACGGTCTGGCGGTGTCGTACGAACCGAGCGCGGAGATGCCCACGGCCTCGGTGTTGAACCCGCCGGTGTGCGCGCCGCGCACGGCCTGGGTGATGCTGCCGCGGCGTCCCTCGAAGACCCGGCCGAACCGGTCGACGACGAAGTTGTAGCCGATGTCGTCCCAGCCGCGGCCCTTGGTGTGGAAGGTGTAGACCGCCCGGACCTGAGCCAGCGCCTGCGCGGCGGAGTAGTTGTTCGTGGTCGCGGTGTGGTGCAGGAACAGCTTCGTCGCCCGGGCGTCGACGATCGGGGTGCCCTTGACCAGGCTCTCGTCGGCTCCCCAGCCGGCCCGGTTGATGATCCGCGGCTGGCCGAGCCCTGCGGCGGGCACAGCTGCGGACGGCGCGGACAGAGCGACGGACAGAGCGGTCGTGTTCGGCACGGCGGCGAAGCCCGCACGGCTGGCGGACGTCGCCGCGGTGGGCCGGCCGCCGTCCACCAGGTCGATCTTCAGATCGGCGGGCAGTGTGGCGCCCGCGCGACCCCCGACCCGCACCTGCACACCGTCCGCGCCGTTGGTGCCGAGCGCCTCGGAGGCCTTGCGGCCGGTGCCGTCGCCGTCGCTCTCCAGGTCGAGGTGGTACCAGGTGGTCCACGTGCCGCTCTCCCGCACCCGCACGTCGATCTCGGACCCGGCGGGCATCGATCCGGTCCAGGTGAGCGCGACCAGGTCGAAACGCTTGGTGGTCTGCTGCGCGGTCAGCGCCAGCGGGACGTCGGTGGGGTGTTCGCTCGAGCGGTTGAACTGCGCCGTCGGCAGCCGGGTCGCGGCCGCGGTGTTCACCCCGGTCAGCGGCAGCGAGACCAGCGACCCCGTGATCGGCTTGTCCGCGGCCACGGCCGGCGTCTGCACCGATGTCTGTGCCGATGTCTGTGCCGATGTCTGTGCCGGTGCCGCTTGCTGAGCGACGGCCGAAGCGGTCGGCAGCATCACCCCGGCCGGCACCAGCACCGCGGTCGCAGCCATCACGGACAGGACGGATCGCACTCGTCGCACTCGGCTGTTTCCCCTCGATCTCCCCTGAGCCCCGACGTCACGGTAACGGAGTCGTGGCTGGAACCACGCTGCTGACCCCTTACCTCGGCCGAACACCCGGCTAGATTGACGCGCGTGGACAAAGTCGTAGCCAGCGCAGCCGAAGCCGTCGCCGACATCCCGGACGGCGCCACCCTCGCCGTCGGTGGGTTCGGGATCTGCGGCATACCCGCCGTCCTGATCCAGGCCCTGCTCGAGGCGGGCACCACGGACCTCGAGGTCGCCTCGAACAACTGCGGTGTCGACGGATGGGGGCTGGGCCTGCTGCTCGACGCCCGCCGGATCCGCCGCATGATCGCCTCGTACGTCGGGGAGAACAAGGAGTTCGCCCGGCAGTACCTCTCCGGCGAGCTCGAGGTCGAACTGACCCCGCAGGGCACCCTGGCCGAGCGGCTGCGGGCCGGCGGCTCGGGCATCCCGGCGTTCTACACCGCCACCGGCGTCGGCACCCAGGTCGCCGACGGCGGTCTGCCCTGGAAGTACGACGCG
>DAIOVT010000466.1:0-3512 GCA_036758885.1 Kineosporiaceae bacterium | reverse complement strand
AGCCGGGCCGTCGGTCGGGCCGGTGCCACAGGATCTCCTCGACGACCGCCCGGTAGTCGACGTAGATCTGCCGGTAACGGGCCACCGAGGCCTCGCGTTCGCCGGCCTCGAGCAGGTCGAGCACGTCGCGGTAGCCGTTCACCCACGGCTTCCAGATCGGGCTGTCCGCCGACATGCCCTGGTACCGCATGGTTCTGGTGACCACCATGTCGACCATCGACTGCAGTTCGCGGTTGCCCGCCGCCATGATCACGATCGTGCTGAAGTCGGCACCCGAGGCGCCGGCCAGGGCGACGTCACCGCGGGCGAGGGCGTCGGAGTACTCGGTGAACCGCTTGCGCATGCGCGCGATGTCGTCGCTGGTCAGGTTGTCCACGCCGCGGGCAAAGCCTTCGCAGGCAAGCAGTTCCATCAGGTCGACGAGTTCGAGCGCCTGCTTCTGACTGAGCTCGGAGACCTTGCGGGTGCGGTTCGGCGAGACGTCGACCAAGCCCTCGGCGGCCAGTTGCGTGATCGCCTCGCGCACCGGGGTGATGCTCACCCCCAGACGCTGGGCGAGTTCGGCGTCCTTGAGCAGGGTTCCGGGGGCCAGTGCCCCGGAACTGATCTCTTCGCGCAGGCGCTGCGCAACGGCCTCGCGGCGAGTCAGCGGTACCTCGAACGACGACATTCAGCCACCCCCTCGGAAGCACACATCGTGTCAGGAAAGCAGACGCGAGTCCGGACCCATCAGATGATCCATCACACCCCGGAGGTTCTCCATGTCCCGTCGTGACTTGATCGATCCCGATTCCCGCGTCCCGCTCGACGCCCTGCTGGAGGCGATCCCCGGCGGCTTCAACGCCATTCCCGACATCGTCACCCGGCGGGCCACCGTGCAGCAGTTGCTGGCCAGCATGCCCACGCCGGAACACCCCAACGTCGGCAGCGACGACCGCATGATCCCCGGGCCGGCCGGGGAGCCCGAGGTCGGCGTCCGGGTCTATCGCCCGGTCGCGGCGGACGGCGCCCTGCCGGGCGTGCTGTTCATCCACGGCGGCGGCATGGTGCTCGGCGACGTCGCCGGTGAGGACGCCGTGGCCGCGATGATCTCGGAGCAGGTGGGCGCCGTCGTGGTGTCGGTGGAGTACCGGCTGGCACCCGAGCACCCGTACCCGGCGCCGGTCGAGGACTGCTACGCCGCCCTGCTCTGGACGGCAGCCAACACCGCCGAGCTCGGCATCGACCCCGACCGGCTGGCGCTCTACGGCGGCAGCGCCGGCGGCGGACTGGTGCTCGCCACCGCCCTGCTGGCCCGCGACCGCAGTGGCCCCGCGATCCGGTTCATGATGCCGATCTACCCGATGATCGACGACACCAACACCACGCCGTCCTCGCACGAGATCACCGACATCGGCATCTGGGACCGGGACGGCAACATCGAGGCCTGGGACTGGTACCTCGGCGGCAAGCCCGCCGACCAGTACGCCGCCCCCGCCCGCGCCGAGGACCTCGCGGGGCTGCCCCCGGCGTTCATCGACGTCGGCACCGTCGACATGTTCCGCGACGAGGACATCGCCTTCGCCCAGCGACTGATCCAGGCCGGGGTGCCCTGCCAGCTGCAGATCAACCCGGGCAGCTATCACGCGAGTGAGACCTTCGCCCCGGAATCCGAACTCTCCCAGCGCATCTGGGCCAACCGGATCGGTGCCCTGCGCCGCGCCCTGCTCTGACCCCCGTGATCATGCAGAAGTGCCGGCGTGCACTTCTGCATGATCACGCACGGGTGGGCGTGCAGTTCTGCATGATCACGCCCGGGGTGGGGGGTGCGGGTGCCCCATCCACCCCGTGATCATGCAGAACTGCACGGACCGCTGGGTATCGTCACCGCTGGGTATCGTCACGGCATGAACGAGAAGCCCGGCCGCAGCGCATCGGTGCATTCGGTGGATCGGGCCATCTCGATCCTGCAGGTGCTCGGACGGCTCGGCAGCGCGGGGGTCACCGACATCGCCGCGGAGCTCGACGTGCACAAGTCGACGGTCTTCCGGCTGCTGGCCACGCTCGAGGCCCGCGGCCTGGTCGAGCAGGACGGCACCCGCGGCCGCTACCGGCTCGGCTACGGCGTCGTCCAGCTCGCGGCCGGCGCGACCCGGCGGCACGACCTGACGATCATCAGCCGGCCGGTCTGTCAGGACCTCGCCGAGACGGTGGGCGAGACCGTGAACGTCGCGGTCGCCTACGACGAGGACGTCGTCAGCATCGACCAGATCATCGGTTCGGCCGCGGTGACCTCGGTGAACTGGATCGGGCAGCGGACGCCGATGCACGCCACCGCGGCCGGCAAGTGCTTCCTGGCCTGGATGCCGAAGCCCGAGCTCGACGAGCTGCTCGGCCACGAGCTGGTCGCCTACACCGCGCAGACCGTGGTGGATCGCGACGAGCTCGAGACCCAACTCGCCGAGATCCGCGATCAGGGGTACGCCTTCACCGACGAGGAGCACGAGCAGGGGCTCGCGGCGGTCGGCGCACCGATCCGCAACCTCGACGGATCGGTGGTCGCGGCGGTGACGGTGTCCGGCCCGGTGTTCCGGGTGAACCGGGCCGGCCTGCCGCGGATCGTGCCGCAACTGCTCGCCGCCGCCGCCGCGATCTCCGAGCGCAACGGCTTCCCGAAACCCGGCTGATCGTTCGGCCGCCGCCCGGCCCGCTGACACGTCCGACCCGTTGACAACCGGGTTTCCGTCGCCGCACGCTTGTTTCGTATAACGCGCTTGTTCTGTTATGCGAAACACTGCGTCGCCCGCTGGAGCACCCATGACTCTGCAGACCACCCCCGTATCCCGCCCGGCGACCCCGGTGCCCGCTCCGCTGCCGACCGCGTCGCCGAGCGGCGGCAACGACGCCGGCGCCGGGCCGGGCGCCGTCCGCTCTGCCGATCGGCCCGCCGAGCTCGTCGCCCGGCGGCGCGCCGGGTACAGCCTCGAGGCCGACTTCTACACCAGCCGGCAGATCTTCGACCTCGACATCGCGGCGATCTTCGCGCCGCACTGGGTGTTCGCCGCCACCGAGGCCGAACTGCCCGACCCCGGCGATTTCGTGACCATGGACGTCGGCCCGATGTCGGTGATCATCGTGCGGGACGACGACGAGCAGATCCGCGGCTTCCACAACGTCTGCCGGCACCGCGGCGCCCGGCTGCTCGAGGAGACCTGCGGCTCGGTCGGCAACATCGTCTGCCCCTACCACCAGTGGACCTATCGGCCGGACGGCGAACTGATCTTCGCCGAGGCCCAGCCGCCGACCTTCGACCGCAGCCAGTTCGGGTTGCGGCCGGTGCAGGTGCGCACCGTCGGCGGGCTGGTCTTCGTCTGCCTCACCGAGCAGACCCCGCCCGACTTCGACGAGGTGGCCGAGTTCATCGAGCCCTACCTGGCTCCGTACGACCTGGCCCGGGCCAAGGTCGCCCAGCAGATCGACACCGTCGAGCGGGGCAACTGGAAGCTGGTGATGGAGAACAACCGCGAGTGCCA
>DAIOVT010000465.1:0-3520 GCA_036758885.1 Kineosporiaceae bacterium | reverse complement strand
CACGACGGCAGGCACCAGGCAGGAAGGACGATCGATGGAGACCTCCCGCCGCACGATGCTGACCGCCCTGCTGGCGGGGTCGGCGGCCGGGCTGTGCGGGTGCTCGCTGGGTGAGGACCCACCACCCGCGCAGACCTCGGACACCGGGCTGGACGGCTCCGACAGTTCCTTGTCGACCTCGGCCAAAGCGGCCGGCGGCATGGACATGCTGGTCCGCAAGGCGCAGAGCGAGGGCAAGCTCAACGTGATCGCGCTGCTGCCGGACTGGGTCAACTACGGCGCCCTGATCAAGGGGTTCCAGGACAAGTACCGCATCACCGTGGTCTCCGACCTGCCGCACGCCACCAGCCAGGAGGAGATCAGCACGGTGATCGACCGGCGCGGGGCGGCGAACAGCCCCGACGTGCTCGACATCGGCGCCATCGCCGCGGCCCTGAACGCCAACCTCTTCGCCCCCTACCAGGTCGAACTGTGGGGTGACATCGACGCGAGTCAGCGCGAGCCGAGCGGTCGCTGGGTGCAGGGCTACGGCGGCTACATGGCGATGGGCTACAACCCCGAGCTGGTCTCCGCCCCGACCCGGATGCGCGACCTGCTCGGCCCCGACTACCGCGGCAAGGTCGCGCTCACCGGCGATCCCCGAGAGTCGTTCAGCGCCCTGAACGCCGTCGCGCTGGCGTCGCTCGCCGAGGGCGGCTCCTTGGACGACGTCTCCAAGGGCATCGCGTTCTTCGCCGAACTGCGCAAGTCGGGGAACCTGGTGCCGGGGGTGGCCACCGCCGACTCGGTGAAGAGCGGCAGCACGCCGGTGGTGCTCGACTGGGACTACGTCTCGACCCGGTCGGTGGCCCAGGTGCCCACGTGGCAGGTCAAGCTGCCGGCCGAGGCGGTGATCGGCGGCTACTACGCCCAGGCGATCAACAAGGACGCCCCGCACCCGGCCGCCGCCCGGCTCTGGCAGGAGTACCTGTTCTCGAACGACGGCCAGAACATGTGGTTGCGCGGCGGGGCCCGGCCGGTGCGGATGAACCAGATGCGCAAGAGCGGTGACCTCGACCTCACGGCTCTGGACAAGCTGCCCAGGGCGAACGGTCCGGTGCGCCAGCTGACCCAGGAGCAGGTGGTCCGGGCGAGGCAGAAACTGACCATCGAGTGGGGCGCGGCGATCAGCGACTGAGTCGCCCGAGGACGGTTCGACCCCAGCACGACACCAGCGGACGGGAATCCCATGAGCTCAGCGGCGAGATCACCCCAGCACCTGCTCGAGGCTGCCCGGGCCTGGCAGGCCGACGACCCCGACCCGGCCACCGCCGCCGAACTGGCCGCGCTGATCGCCCGGGTCGAGGCCGGCGGGGATCGTGCGGCCGAGGACGAACTGGCCGACGCCTTCGCCGGCCTGCTGGAGTTCGGCACCGCCGGTCTGCGCGGTGCGCTGGGCGCCGGCCCGAACCGGATGAACCGCGCCGTGGTGATCCGCGCCGCCGCCGGGCTGGCCGCCCATCTGCGCGCCAAGGTGCCGGCGGGAGCCGCACCGGCCGTGGTGATCGGGTACGACGCCCGGCACAACTCCGACGTCTTCGCCGCCGACACCGCCGCGGTGATGGTCGCCGCCGGTATCGAGGCGATGGTGCTGCCCAAGCCGTTGCCGACGCCGGTGCTGGCCTACGCCGTCCGCGATCTCGGCACCGACGCCGGGGTGATGGTCACCGCCTCGCACAACCCGCCGCAGGACAACGGTTACAAGGTCTATCTGGGCGGGCGGGTCTGCACCCCCGAGGGCACCGGGGTGCAGATCGTGCCGCCGGCGGATGCCGAGATCGCCGCGCAGATCGCCACCGTCACCTCGGTCGCGTCGGTACCGCGCGCCGACGAGGGCTGGGTCACCCTGGACGAGAACCTGGTCGCCAACTACGTCGACGCCGCGACCGCGACGCTGACCGCCGACGGACCGCGCAAGCTGTCGGTGGTGCTCACCTCGCTGCACGGCGTGGGCGGCGCCACCATGCTGGCGGCTCTGCGCACGGCCGGTTTCGATGACGTCAATGTCGTTGCGGCACAAGCAGATCCGGATCCCGACTTCCCCACGGTGAGCTTCCCGAACCCGGAGGAACCGGGCGCGATCGACGCGGCCCTGGCCCTGGCCCGGCAGATCGGTGCCGACCTGGTGATCGCCAACGACCCGGACGCCGACCGGTGCGCGGTCGCCGTCCCGGACCCCTCGACCGCCGGGGCCGAACACGGTGGCTGGCGGATGCTGCGTGGCGACGAACTCGGGGCGCTGCTGGGTCTGCACCTGATCCGCCGGGGCACGCTGCCGGAAACCGCGGACGGCGTGCCCGCGACGATGGCGAACTCGATCGTCTCGGGGCGGCTGCTGGCCCGGATCGCGCAGGCCCACGGCCTGCGCCACGCGCAGACCCTGACCGGGTTCAAGTGGATCGCCCGGGTGCCCGGCCTGGTCTTCGGCTACGAGGAGGCGATCGGCTACTGCGTTGCGCCGCAACTGGTTCGGGACAAGGACGGGATCAGCGCCGGGATCACCGTCGCCGAGATGGCGGCCGGGCTCAAGGCCGCCGGGCGCACCCTGCTCGACGATCTCGACGACCTGGCCCGGCGCTTCGGCGTGCACGCCACCGACCAGTTGTCGCTGCGGGTCGCCGACCTGGCCCTGATCGGCGAGGCGATGGCCCGGTTGCGGGCGCACCCCCCGGCCGAACTCGCGGGCAGCCCGGTCGTCGTCCGCATCGATCTCGCCGCGCCCGACGCCGGCGACCCGGCCGCCCTGCCGCCCACCGACGGCCTGCACTACGAGACCGCCGACGGTCTGCGGGTGATCGTGCGCCCGAGCGGCACCGAGCCCAAGCTGAAGTGCTATCTCGAGGCCGTCGTCCCGGTCGGCCCCGAGGGCCTGGACGCCGCCCGGGCGGACGCCGCCACGGTGCTGGCGTCGGCCCGTTCACAACTACGCGAAGCGCTCGCCCTCGACTGACCCGCGCCCGCCATGACGATCATGGCGGCACCGAGACCCAGGACCGCACCACCGAGAAGCTCTGTGCCCGTGGGGTTTTCACCGAGCAGGCTCCAGGCTGCGAGCAACGCGACGACCGGCGCCAACAGCGCGAACGGCACCACCGACCCGGCCGGGTGCCGACTCAGCAGCCGGTTCCACAGCGAGTAGCCGACCAGCGTCGCGAACAGCACCGTGTAGAGGGTCGACCCGGTCTGCCGCAGCCCCCAGGACTGCGCCGCCTGCAGCCACGACTGCGGCCCCTCGACCAGCGCCGAGGCGGCGAGCAACGGCAGCGGGGCGGCGAGCGCGCTCCAGACCACCGAGGAGAGACCGGATGCCTTGATCCCGCGCGCGATCACGTTGCCACAGGCCCAGGACACGGCCGCGCCGAGAAGCAGCACGAACCCGGCGAGGGTGACGCTGCCGCCGCGGGCCAGGCCGACGCAGGCGAGCCCGGCCATGGCCAGGACCAGGCCCAGGTACTGCCGGCCGGACAGGCGCTCGTGCAGC
>DAIOVT010000464.1:0-3527 GCA_036758885.1 Kineosporiaceae bacterium | reverse complement strand
CGGCCGCGGGCACGATCACCAGCGAGCCGGCCCGGCCCGGGTCGGCGTCGGTCGTGTAGCCGTCGCCGAGGTAGCAGAGGGCGGTGGAGGCCCCGGTGCCGTCGCCGAGCTGATAGAGCACACCGCCACCGAGCACGGTTCCGGCGGCGGTCGCATCGGGGTCGGTGCACCGTGGCTCGGTGTTCGCCGGTCCCCGCTGGGCGACGGGGGCGGCCGGGATGCCGAGGGTGTCGAGGGTGACCGCGTTGGGCCGCACCAGCACCAGATCGGCGAATCCGCTCAGGTCGGCGCTCTCCCAGGGCACCAGCTGAGGACTGGTCACCAGCAAGGTGGCCTCACTTCGTGAGGTGGCCGCCTCGGCGTCGGCGAGACGGCGCACCACGGTGACCTCGACACCATGATCACGCAGCACCTGGGCCAGGGCATGGGTACCCGTCGACGCGAACGAGTCGGGATCGTCGGAGGCGTTCGTCGAGGGTCTGGTCGCCAGGACCGCCGTCAGCACCGCGGCCGCCAGCAGGACCAGGACGATCCACCAGACCGCATGCCTGCGCAGGGCGGCCCGAAGCCGGTAGGCGCGGGGCCGGCCGGCGTCGTCCGGGGAGGGCTGCGCCAGGTCCGGGCCGGGCGGGGCGATCAGGTCGTTGCTCATCGGGTGCCACCGGCCATGACACCGTCACCGGCCACGACACCGCCCTGGCGGTGGTCGCCGGAGCGCACCCCGTCGTCCAGTGCGGCCACCGTGTCGTAGGCCTGCCGGTCACCGGGCCGGCCGCCGTAGCGGATCTGGTCGAAGATCTGCGCCGTGACGTTCAGCTGTTCGGCCAGCGTGGGCAGCGCGGTGCCCGCGTCGACGGCGGCCTCGTGCGCCGTCCGTCCGGGACGCTCGGTGAGCAGGGTGCGCTCCTCGAGTTCGCGGACGACGGCCCGGAACCGCTCCAGCACCGCGAGCGTCCAGTCGCCGCGTGCCGCCGCCGCCTCGGCGATCGTGCGGTGCTCGGCGGCCGAACGGATCGGGGCACCGTCGCCGAACAGGTCCTCGCGCCCCGTGGTGCGCATCGTCGGACTCAGCCCGAACCGGCGCACCAGAAGGACGACCACCAGGACCACCAGGACCGCGAGGACGCCGAGCGCCACGGCGCTGACCGGTGAACCACTCGTGGCCTGCGCGGTGAACCTGGCGAACTGCTCGCCGATCCACCTGAGCAGCCGTAGCAGCAGGCTCGGCTGGGCCTCGGCGTACGCGGGCTTGGCCAGCTCCCGCAACGCCCAGCCGGACGCCTCGCCGCGGGAGGGGTCCAGGGGCGTGTCCGCCACGGCACGGGCGAGAGGTTCGGCCGGCCCCGCCGTCCGACCGGCCGCCCAACCCGTCGCGATCGTCGCGATCATGAATCGATCACGTACCGGACGGCGTCTCGGAGGCCGCCCTGAGCAGTTCGATGTCCAGGCCCTCGGCACGCATCCGCCGGTCGATGTAGAGCAGGCAGTTCACCGCCGCGGTGAACGGGGTGATGATCGTCGAGGCGATACCGGAGAGCAGGCTGGTGATCACCGTCGCCAGCAGGATCCGGCCCGGGCCCGGGTCGGCCTCGCCGCCGATGATGAGTCCGGCGACCTGCGAGCCCGGCAGCGCGAGCACCTGGCTGCCGATGCCGGCGATGATCGCGGCCAGCAGCAGGATGCCGAAGACCCGCCACCAGGACCGGCGGACCAGCCGCCACGACCGCGCCAGCGAGGCGAAGATGCCGAGTCGCTCGAGCAGCAGGGCCGGAGCGGCCAGGGAGAGGCTGACGTAGGCGTAGACGGTGAAGGCCATGCAGGCCAGGAAGCCGAGGACGGCGATGGCGATCGCCGCTCCGGTGGAGTCCTGCAGCACGAACACCAGCAGCACGACCACCGTGCCGAACACCAGGGCGGCGAGCAGCACCGCGAGGCCGTTGACGATGGTCAGCCCGATCAGCCGCAGCAGCCGGGGCGAGGTCTGCCGCCACAGCGCGCCGGGGGCGACGCGCCGTCCGATCACCGCCTCGCTGACCGCGACCACCAGCAGGCCGGAGAGCACCGTGGCGGCCAGCCAGTTGACCAGCACGGTGAGCGACATGCCGCCGAACATGCTGAATACCGAGCCCAGCACCTCGTCGGTGTTCAGCTCGTCGCTGTTGGCGCTGGTGATGCGTCCGAGGGTGTCGAAGTAGAAGTACTGCGGCAGCAGGTTGAGCAGCGTGGCGATCGAGATGAGCAGTGCCGAGACGCCGAGCATGGTGCGGGGATTGCTGCGGATCGACTGGAACGCGCCGTCCAGGATCTCCAGCGCGGTCAGCGGCCGCAGCGGCACGATTCCCGGGCGCGGCCGCCAGGCGAGGTCGCCGGCCGGCAGCGGACCGTAGCCGTGCGGGCCCTGGCCCGGCGGCGGCTGGCCGGCCGGGCTGTTCCAGCCGGGCTGGCCGCCCCACTGCGGAGCGGCACCCCATTGTGGTTGGCCACCCCACTGTGGTTGCGGCGGAGCCTGTCCGTACTCCGGCTGCCCGTACTGGGGCTGTTGTGGTGGCTGCCCGTACTCGGGCGGCAGGCCGCCTGAACTCTGGTCGCTCACGTGTCTTTCCTGCCCCCAGTCCGGTCCGGGCCCATCGCCGTCCACTGCCCGATGTCGGCCGCCGAAGCGCTCGTCGGTCCCCCTCGCTTGGGTTGATTCTGCTGCATGGATCACCGGACCGGCGCACCGTCGGGGCCGAGCGTGCCCGCCGGACGCTCCGCCGATGTCACCATGGGAGGCGTGAAGGGACGAGTCCTGGTCGTCGACGACGACACTGCCCTGGCCGAGATGCTCGGGATCGTGCTGCGCGGCGAAGGGTACGAGCCGATGTTCTGCGCGGACGGCGGCGCCGCGCTCGACGTGTTCCGGGCCACCAAACCCGACCTGGTGCTGCTCGACGTGATGCTGCCCGGTCTGGACGGTATCGAGGTGTGCCGCCGGATCCGGGCCGAGTCGGGCGTGCCGATCGTGATGCTCACGGCGAAGACCGACACCGTGGACGTCGTGATCGGGCTCGAGTCGGGCGCGGACGACTACGTGGTCAAGCCGTTCAAGCCGAAGGAACTGGTCGCCCGGGTTCGGGCCCGGCTGCGCCGTGGTGACGAGCCGACCCCGGAGACGCTGAAGATCGGTGACCTGGTGATCGACGTCGCCGGGCACTCGGTGCGCCGCGGCGACGAGGTCATCTCGCTGACGCCGCTGGAGTTCGACCTGCTCGCGGCGCTGGCCCGCAAACCGTGGCAGGTGTTCACCCGCGAGGTGCTGCTCGAGCAGGTCTGGGGGTACCGGCACGCCGCCGACACCCGCCTGGTCAACGTGCATGTGCAGCGGCTGCGTTCGAAGATCGAGCACGATCCGGAGCGTCCCGAGATCGTGGTGACGGTGCGTGGTGTCGGATACAAGGCCGGCACGTCCTGACCCGGTCGCGCCGAGCGGCGCGAACCCTGGCTCGAACGGCAGCGCGATCACCCCGGAACCGATCGCCGGTGCCGAT
>DAIOVT010000463.1:0-3529 GCA_036758885.1 Kineosporiaceae bacterium | reverse complement strand
TCCGGCGCCGGGAGCGCGAGCTGATGAGCAAGGACGCGACCATCCGCGAGGTGCACCATCGGGTGAAGAACAACCTGCAGACCGTGGCGGCGTTGCTGCGGTTGCAGGCCCGGCGGATCACCTCGCCCGACGGCAAGGCGGCGCTGGAGGAGGCGATGCGCCGGGTGGCGACGATCGCCATGGTGCACGAGACCCTGTCGGAGGGGTTCGGTGAGCGTGTCGACTTCGACCAGGTCGCCGATCGCACCGCGACCCTCGCCGTCGAGGTGGCCGGCAGCGGCACCAGCACCGGGCGGGTCCGGGTGCGCCGGGAGGGGAGCTTCGGCGAGCTCGAGACGGCCAACGCCACACCGCTCGCCCTGGTGCTCACCGAACTCGTGGCCAACGCGGTCGAGCACGGGCTGGCCGGGGACGACGGTGAGGTGGTGATCCTGGCCCTGCGCGAGGGACAGGCGCTGCGCTTCCTGGTCAGGGACAGCGGGCGGGGGTTGCCCGAAGGGTTCCAGCCCGGGGTCGACGGCCTCGGCACGCAGATCGTGCAGGCGCTGGTGGGCGGTGAGATGCGGGGCACGATCTCGTGGCATCCGCTCTCCGGTGGCGGCACCGAGGTGGTGGTCGACGTTGCCCTGCGCGGGACGGCGCCCGCCCGCGCCTCCAGCCGGCCGGGCGACTCGGCCCGTGGTGATCGCCGTCCGTCAGGGGTGAGTGCCGAGGTCGCGCCGGCCGAGGTCGTGCAGGCGGCCGCGGTGCAAGCAGTGGATTCGAGCGACGACGCCGGCGATCTCAAAACAGTCAGCGGCGACCAGGTCAACACCTGATCGCCGCTGCGGCGGTGATGGTTCAGCCGGCTCGTCGAGCGCGCGCGTTGCGACGCTTGAGGGCACGGCGCTCGTCCTCGGACAGCCCGCCCCAGACGCCGGCGTCCTGACCGGAGTCAAGAGCCCAGCGAAGGCAGGTGTCGATGACGTCGCAACGGCGGCAGACCGCCTTGGCCTCTTCAATCTGCAGCAAAGCGGGCCCGGTGTTGCCGATCGGGAAGAACAGCTCCGGGTCCTCATCGAGGCACGCTGCGCGGTGGCGCCAATCCATGAGGGAAACACTCACTTTCACCCCGTCAGGGGTCGTCGTAGGTCGTGATGCCGAGGTGGAACACGTCTGCTGGTGGATCTGGTGCGAAGGTGGATCAGTTTTCGGGCCGGTGGTGGAGCGGTTGCGGAACTGATTGCGGATCAAGGTGGTTCGCTGGTTGCCGGTGGATGCGAGCCCGGACGATGGCTTCGTCGCTACGTCCGTGTGGTCCGCTCCGGTGGGTCTCGGTGTGTCGCTGGTCTTGGGGCACTGGCCGCGAGAGGGTGCTGGGTGCGGCCGAAAGCTATTTGGTCTCAAGGAGGTCTGGGGTCGGTCGAGGTGGTTCAGTTTGGCGGGCTTCAGGTCACGACGCTTGCGGTTTGCTTGCAGTTCCTTCTGTACTTGATGACATCCAACACGTTCTCGGATTTGTCAACATCTAGAGTCACATTCTTGTGCCCGGTTTCACAAGACTCCAGAACGTCAACAGACCCTTATGTGAGTGTTATCCGTCGTCTCGCCACTGCGTAACTGAGCACTCACCAACCGTAATAGTCGCTGGTGAGCGAGCCATCCTCCGTACGGCGG
This sequence comes from Kineosporiaceae bacterium, assembly GCA_036758885.1. Taxonomy (GTDB): domain Bacteria; phylum Actinomycetota; class Actinomycetes; order Actinomycetales; family Kineosporiaceae; genus DAIOVT01. The sequence goes on along the minus strand of DAIOVT010000463.1, from coordinate 1,873 downwards.
AGCCCAGGACCGGACGTTGAGCGTCGTTGACTTCGATCTTCTATTACTTTGTGTGATCAACCATCGACGGGAACGCCGCAAAGGTGACCGGTCGCCGATTTGTTGATGTCAGCCATACGACGCAACGTGTCGACGTGCCGGATGATTCCGGTGTTGACATCAGGAGGTGACGGCATGTCCCTGTCGGACGGCACCCGCTCGGGCACGGCTCGCCGCGTTGTCGTGATCACACTGGCGGTCGAGGCGGCGGTGGTCGCCGGCTACGGCGTCTACCTCGGTCTGGCCACGCTGCTCGAGGCGGCCACCGAGGTCTGGGCGGCCGTCACCATGAGCGCCATGGCGGTGCTGACCGGGCTGGCGCTGGCCCTGCTGGCGCGTGCGGTGAGCCGAGGGCGTCAGGGTGCTCGGGTGCCGGTCCTGTTGTGGCAGGTGCTCCAGGCCTCGATCGCGGTGCCGGCGCTGACCACCTCGCGATGGCCGGTCGGTCTCGCCCTGCTGGTCGCGTGTGTGCTGGCCGGCGCCGGGGTGATGCGCGGCGATGTGCTCGACCCGGTCGAGGGTCGCGAGTCCTGAACTCACAGGCGGACGGCCGGCGGAGCGACTGGTCGAATCATTAGTTTTGAACATTTGATTCGATGTGTGGAGCAGTCGTTCCGAGCGATCGATCCGATTCAGCGACGGCCGCCGTGGGTGAGCCTGATCCAGGACCCGTGGTCGCTGATCCCGGTCTGCACGTGACCGGCCAGGGCGGCGAGCACCGACCAGGCAAAGTTGTTGCCGTCCGGCAGTCTTCGCGCCGGTCCGCTGACCCGCACGTCCAGCGCGGTCTCGGTGACGGTGAACTCCGCGTGCAGGAACTGGTCAGGCTCCGGGTGCTCCGGCAGCAGCAGGACGCAGGCCTCGTCGACCGCGATGCGCATGTCCTCGATCTCGTCGAGGGTCAGGTTCATTCGTGCGGCCAGCCCGGCGGTCGCCGTCCGAATGACCGCCAGGTACACCGGATCTGCCGGAACCCTGAGGTCGATCACGTCGGCCACTGCTGTCCTCTCGCTGTACCCAGCGGTGATCGTCATCAGCCTCTGCCCTCCTGGGCCCGATTGCGGTCAACATCGTCCAATCGGTTGATCGGTTCGTCGACAGGAAGTGTTACACGCTGCGTCTATTGTTGCTCACTCTCGGCAGTCGTGCCATCCGGTTGGCTGACAGTTGTGGGACATTCACTAAAGATCCAGTCGTTCTGCGGCAGTGCTTCTGCCCGGCTCGCGCAGCTGGATCCGGGTGGTCGTGGAGCCCCGGACCAAGAGCCCCCGCCCTGGTGGGACCAGGCCCAGCGGCGGGATGCCCAGCCCGAACGCCGAGCCGTCGCCGGGCCCGCGCGGGCCGAGCAGCAGCGCGGTCCGATGTTGCCGGAGTTCGGCCAGCAGCCCCCGGTGGGCGATCGCCAGGTCCGTGATCCCGGCCAGGGCCACGACGCGTAGCCCCGCCCCGGCACCGGATGCCCGGCGCAGATGGGTCTCGGCCAGCTCGCCGACTCCCGGGACGGCGTCCCAGCGGCCGCCCAGCAGCAGAACGGTCTGCGGGGTAAGCACTTTGGCGAGCTCCGCGGCGTCCGGATCGCCGAGGTCGCCGGCCCGGAGCACGGGCCGTCCGGCCGTGGTCAGGGCCTCGGCCACCAGGCGCAGCGCGGTGCGTCGTCCGGAGCCGGGTGGCCCGCAGATCGCCAGCGCCGCGGCGTCCAGGTCGGCGAGGGCCAGCGGCCCGGCGTCGTCGCCGCCGACGCCGAGCACCGTCGGCGACGCGTCAGCACAGCAGTCGCGCAGCTCGCCCGGCGTCAGGGTGCCGGGTAGCTCACGAACCCGGGTCACCGGCTCGG
>DAIOVT010000462.1:0-3535 GCA_036758885.1 Kineosporiaceae bacterium | reverse complement strand
CGCGGTTGCGCTGCTGCGCCCACCCGACGAGGCACCCGAGCCGGAGGTGGAGTTGACCTGGACCTCGGCGGTGGCGCAGGCGGTGCGTGCGGCCGTGGTCGCCCGGCTGACGGCGGCAAGTGCCTCGGTGAGTGCCTTGGACGACGTGCCCGCCTGGGAGCCCGAGGATCCCGAACCGCCGGAACCCGAACTCCCGGAACCCGAACTCCCGGAACCCGTGCCGGACGCAGCCGCCTCGGTGTCGCTCTGCAGGGTCGCCTCGGCCTTGGCCAGATCGGCCTTGGCCTGGGTGACGGCGTCCTTGAAGGACTGCTGATCGAGGGTGGCCAGCACCGCTCCCTTGGCCACCGCCGTGCCCGCGGCCACCGTGACCGTGGAGACCAGCCCGGCGGCCGGCACCGTGACCGTGGTCTGGCTGACCAGGTGCGCCGTTCCCGACACGGTCACCTGCTCCTGCAGCGAACCGGAGGTCACCTCGGCGGTGCGATAGCGCACGGTGCTCTCGGCGAAGGCGCTTCGTGCGGCGACCGATCCGATCACCAGCGCGGCGACCGTGCCGGCCGCGATGATCAGTGGACGGCGCCGCCGGCGGAAGACGGAAACCCCTCGGGGGGAAGCGGTTTCGTCAGGCATTGGCCGATCCGCTCATGGTTCCGGACGAGGACTGACCGTTCATGCCCTGACCACCCCCGCGGCGTCCACCGCCACGCATCGCGGAGGTGCAGGCGCCGTCCACCGCTTTGCTGACCGTGATCGTGGTCGCGCTCAGGGCGCCGGTGTCGTCCGTGGTGCCGGTCGCGGTAAGGCAGGCACCGGTGACCACGTCGGTGGCCTTGCCGCTCTGCTGTGCGGTGTAGGCCGTCGATGCGGTGGTGTGTACCGCGACCGATCGGGCGGTGGCGCTGGTCTGCGAGGTGGACCCGCCCGTGCGGGAGAGCGCCGAGACGGTGAATCCACCCGAGCTCACCGCGGTCACCTTTCCGATCGCGCCGAATCCGGCGCCTCCGCCCGCTGCCCCGGACGGCATTCCGGACGGCGCTCCCGACGGCATTCCGGACGGCGCCCCCGACGCGTCGCCGGAAGGCCGGTTGCCGCCGCGTCCGCCCGCCCCGCCACCGAAGCCGGAGGAGCAGGTTCCGTCGCTACCTGCTGGGGAGACCTCGACGCTGCCCGCGGTGACCTCGTCGGCGGAACCGCTGCTGCCGGAGGAGGGGGACTGCGTCGCCGCAGCGCCGGTCTGGGCGCTGCGCACGCTGACACAACTGCCCACGGTCACCGCCGACGCAGTGGCCGTGGCGAGCTTGTGGAAGGTGGTCTTCGCCGTCCAGGTCACGGCGGTCTGTGCCGAGCCGCTCTGCACCTGAGCGGTCGAGTCGGTGACGTCGGCGATCAGTCCCGAGACACCCGGGCGGTTGCCGGTGCCCTGTCGCCCGGAGCTGCTCGCGTCGCCCGACCCGCCGGCCGCCGTGCTCGACGGGTTGCTCGACGCCGCGGCGGAGGAGGTGTTGGAGGAGTTGCCACCGCACGCGGTGAGCAGCACTGGGACCGCAGCCAGGACCAGCCATCGCCGGCCTCGGTAACGACCGCCCGGGGTGCGCGGCGCGAACGGAGTGCGAAGCTGACTCGACATGATCACTGACTCCTCAGAGCATCGATGGGGGCAAGACGGGCGGCCCGGGCGGCGGGATACACGCCCGCGCCGAGACCGATGACCAGGGAGACCAGCAGCGCCACCGCCGCGGCCGCGAACGAGATGAGTACCGGCTGGTCGATCAGCCGGGGCAGCAGCACCGCTCCGCCGACCCCGAGCGCGAGACCGAGCAGGCCACCGGCCAGGCCCAGCATCGAGGCCTCGACCAGGAACTGGCGAAGAATCACGGAAGGCTTGGCGCCCAAGGCCTTTCGCAGCCCGATCTCGCGGACCCGCTCCGTGACCGAGACCAGCATGATGTTCATGACGCCGATCCCGCCGACCAGCAACGACACCGCAGCGATGCCGCCCAGCAGCACGGTCAGCGTGCGGGTGGTGGTGGTCGCGGCCTCCACCAGGGACGCCTGACTGTTGACGCTGAAGTCGGCCTCGTCGGCGCTCACCCGGTGCGAGGTGAGCAGGGCGTTGGTGATCTCCTGATAGGCGGCCGAGAGCGAGTCGGCGTCGCGTGCCTGCAGATAGATCGCCGACACCGAGTCCGCGGCGGTCGGTGAGATCCGTTGGGTGTATGTGGTTCTCGGCACCAGGACCATGTCGTCCTCATTGGTGGACGACGAGGCGCCGGCCGCGTTCAGCACGCCGATGACGGTCAGCTGGGCCGACCCGATCTGCACGGTCCGGCCGACCGGGTCGCGACCGCTGAACAGTTCGTCTGCGGTGCTGTTGCCGATCACCGCCACCCTGGCCCCGCCGTCGAGCTCGGCCTGACTGAAGAAGCGACCGGTGGTGGTGCTGCGGGATCGGACGGCGAGCCACTGCGGCGTCGTCCCGGTGACCGTCGTGGTCCAGTTCGTGGTGCCGGCGATCACCGACATCGACGACCCCGACGTCGGTGCCACCGCCGCGACGTCGGGCACGACGGCGGGATCGGCGAGCACCGAGACGTCGCTGCCGGTCAACGTGGTCGCGCTGCCCTGGCCGCCGCGCACCCCGGCCGAGGTGGTGCTGGAGCCGGGCGTGACCACCAGCAGGTTCGAGCCGAGAGAATTGATCTGCGCGGCGACCTGGGCCTGGGCCCCCTGGCCCAGACCGACGGTCAGGATCACCGCGGCGATACCGATCAGGATGCCCAGCATGGTCAGCGCGGAGCGGAGCCTGCGGCTGCGGATCGCCTCGAGCGCGGTGCGCAGGGTGTCGGCCCAGGTCATGCGTGCGCCGCCTCGGTGAGCATGCCGTCGCGCATGTGCAGCACCCGATGGGCCCGCTCGGCGACCTCGGACTCGTGGGTGATCATGACGATGCTTCGGCCGGCCTGGTTGAGCTCGGTGAGCAGGGTGAGGATGTCCTCGGTCGAGGCGGAGTCGAGGTTGCCGGTGGGTTCGTCGGCGAGCACCAGATCGGGATCGGTGACCAGCGCCCGGGCGATCGAGACCCGTTGCTGCTGACCGCCGGAGAGTTCACCCGGGCGGTGATCGACACGTTCGCCCAGCCCGACCCGTTCCAGCGCGGCCAGCGCCCGTCGCCGTCGCTCCGCGGCACTCACCCCCGGGGTGTAGGTCAACGGCAGTTCGACGTTGCGCCGCGCGGACATGTTCGGCAGCAGGTGGAACTGCTGGAACACGAACCCGATCCGCCGGTTGCGAATGTCGGCCAGGGCGGACTCGTCGAGTTCGGAGACGGTCTCGCCGGCCAGCCGGTAGCTGCCCGAGGTGGGTACGTCGAGGGCGCCGATGATGTTCATCAGCGTCGACTTGCCCGAGCCGGAGGGGCCCATCACGGCGAGGAGGTCGCCGACGTCGACGCGCAGGTCGACGCCGCGCAGTGCGGCCACCTCGGGGCCACCGCTGCCGTAGCCCTTGCGAATCTGGTCGAGTTCGATCAGCG
>DAIOVT010000461.1:0-3546 GCA_036758885.1 Kineosporiaceae bacterium | reverse complement strand
TCTCGGAGTGGTACCGGGGTGAGGCGCTGCTCGCGGTGGCGGCCCGGGTCGGGACGACGCGGCTGATCGACAACGTGCTGGTTCAGGTCGGTCACGAGGGTGACGACCTCGGCTGAGCGCTGTCGATCCCGGCACGGCGGTCTTGGGATCGGTCCCTCGCGCGGCGGTGCGCAACTCTGAGTAGTTGCGAAACTACTCTGGGTGCCAACTGCTGACGGCTGAAGCGAGGATCGATGTCCGCGTCCACCGAGTCCACCCATCTCCCAGCGGCCGGGAGTGCCGCCGAGGGTCTGTCGCGGGCGGAGGTGCGGGCCGAGCGCCGCGAACGCGTCGACGAAGGGGACGTCGTCACCGATCAACTCGACACGGCGGCGATCCGCAGGGCGGCCGGGCTGGCCGAACTCGCCGAGAGTTCACCGGTTCCGGGGGCGATGAAACTGTTGCTCCGTTCGGCGGTGACGCTTCAGGCGGAGGATCTTCTGCGCACCGTCGGTGCAATGGCGCTGTCGGGCCGGGATCCGCGGGAATGGTGCGCAATGGTCGAGAAGGACGCGCGGGATCTGGCCATGCTGGCGGTCGCCGCGGTCAGCGGCGGCGCCAGATTGCCCGCCGGTCTGGACGGTGGCAGTGGTGATCCGGCCGATCCGGGCTCACCCGTCGAGGGGCTTCTTGCCAGTCATGAAGCCTTGATCAACGTGCTCTCGCAGATTGTGGAATCGCGGCTGGACCCGACATTGGTGCGCCCGGTGATCGAGGTGCTTGCCCGGCGCACCGAAGAAGCACAGGAAATGCGCGGTCTCGGTGCCGGCAAAGGCGTGCCGGCCGATGTTCGTTTCGTGCACGGCGCGCTGCCCAAGTTCCAGATCTGACCGGGCCGGGTCGGCAACTCTTCGCGCCCGATCGTGATTCGCCCGATTCGTCCACAAGATCATCCGGCTCATGGTGAGCCGCGCCCGATCGGGTCGCTCCGGTGTTCGGGTCCCTGCTCGGCCGCCGATCGGTGGCGCCGGTCCTGACCGGGTGAACCGGTGGCCGGCCCCCTGCGGCGTTGGGGCGCCGTCCAAACGGTGATGCCCTGCGCCTACTCTGGCGATGTGGAACTACTGGTCGAGCTGTTGCCGTCGGTCGGTCTGTTGGCGATCTTCGCCATCGTCATCCGGGCCATCGTTCATGCCGATCGCCGCGAACGCGCGGCGGCTGCCGAATACGAGGCCCAGGCCGAATCACGGCGTGCCACAAGGGATCTGGCCGCACGGCCGGGGGACGACGGTGAGAACGATTCGCCGTCCGCGGGTTAGTAGCGGGCCGGCAAACGAACCAGATCGACAACTGGTTCCTATCTTCTTGGCGCTATTCTGGTTTTCGTTCGCCGCATGGATGCGTACGGCAGACTGAAAAATCGTCGGATCATAAGTGTCGCTTTGACGCGACGGGATGTCTTGCCCCAGACTGGCGGCTAAGCGCATTCCTACTATTCCTACCCGGGGAGATTCAATGGCGCAGAAGGTGCAAGTCATCCTCGTCGACGACGTTGATGGCGGCGAGGCCGAAGAGACCGTCAGCTTCGCCTTGGACGGCGTCAGCTACGAGATCGACGTCTCGGCGGAGAACGCGGAGGCCCTTCGTGAGGCCATTGCTCCTTGGGTGGGGCACGCACGCCGCGTCGGCGGTCGCTCGACCGCCCGTCGTTCGACGCGGGCGCGCAACGGATCTGCCTCGCGCGCCTCGCTTTCCGACATTCGGGAGTGGGCCCGTGAGAACGGCTACAAGGTGAGTGACCGCGGCCGTGTCTCGGCCGAGGTCATGGAGGCCTACCACGCCGCCAACTGACTCGACGAGTCGTCCCGGGCGGTCCACGCAATTTCTCAGCCGGCCGTCCCGGGCCCGGATCGTGCGCCTACTCGGGGGCGTCTCGACTCAACTGATCTACTCAACTGAATAAACAGTCCTGAACGGTGAAGGCGGGCATCCCTCGGGTGTCCGCCTTCAACGCGTCGGTTCTTCGTTCCCTCGTTCCGCCCGTCGCCGACTCCGGGTCCGTGACCGAGTCGTAACCAATTGAGGAGGGCTTGATGCGACAGAAGCGTCGGAACGAATTCTGTCCCCAGTCGAATGCCGACTGATCGTGGCTGGTGAATCGCGGCCCGGGCATACCGAGATGTGGATCTTCACGGGGATCTTCAGTCGGGATCTTCAGTCGGGATCATTGGTGGCCGCGGCCCCTCGTGACACGACATGGCCGCGGGTATTGTGACCGCCACGCAGAGTTCGTTCTTCACCCGTTCGGACTAATTGCGCCCGAGGTGGACTCGAGTTGACTCGACGTTGATCTGAACCAAAATCTGTTTTTCCCGAGTGGTGGTCGGAACATTCCCTGGATGCGCGGGCGCCTCCTCGATCTCTCGCCCGGTCCCGGAGGTCGCGCCGGGGGAGCTGTCCGGCCCGCCCCGGTCCGGCTCCGGTGGGGGCGATGTCAACACGGTCGAACCCGTTCAGCCCGCAGCGAACAAGTCCGGCGAAGTCCGACGGCGAGGAACACGCAAGTCACGGCTCCCGTTGCCCGAAGCACGACATGGGGATCGACCGGAGCGACGGCGCAACTCACAGGCTGCGTCTGATGATCTGGTCGGTGCCCGCAGATAGCATCGACAGGTCCCCGGCGGGTGCTTCCCGCCGCACGACCGAGCACGAGGAGCGCAGATGTTCGAGAGGTTCACCGACCGCGCCCGCCGTGTCGTTGTCCTGGCCCAGGAAGAAGCCAGGATGCTCAACCACAACTACATCGGCACAGAGCACATCCTCCTGGGACTGATCCACGAGGGCGAAGGCGTCGCCGCCAAGGCCCTGGAGTCCCTGGGTATCTCCCTGGACGCCGTCCGGGAGCAGGTCCAGGAGATCATCGGCAAGGGTCAGCAGGCACCCTCAGGTCACATCCCCTTCACGCCGCGGGCGAAGAAGGTGCTGGAGCTCTCCCTCCGGGAGGCGCTGCAGCTGGGGCACAACTACATCGGTACCGAGCACATCCTGCTGGGACTCATCCGCGAGGGCGAAGGTGTCGCCGCGCAGGTGCTGGTCAAGCTCGGCGCCGACCTCAACCGTGTCCGGCAGCAGGTGATCCAACTGCTGTCCGGTTACCAGGGCAAGGAGCCCGCGGCAGCCGGTGGCCCCCAGGAGGGGACGCCGTCCGGCTCGCTGGTACTGGATCAGTTCGGCCGCAACCTCACCCAGGCGGCCCGCGACGGCAAGCTCGACCCGGTCATCGGGCGCGAGAAGGAGATCGAGCGGGTGATGCAGGTGCTCTCCCGCCGGACCAAGAACAACCCGGTGCTGATCGGTGAGCCCGGCGTCGGCAAGACGGCGGTCGTCGAGGGTCTGTCCCAGGCGATCGTCAAGGGCGAGGTGCCGGAGACGCTGAAGGACAAGCAGCTCTACACCCTCGACCTCGGCGCGCTGGTCGCCGGCAGCCGCTACCGCGGTGACTTCGAGGAGCGCCTGAAGAAGGTGCTCAAGGAGATCCGCACCCGCGGCGACATCATCCTGTTCATC
>DAIOVT010000460.1:0-3548 GCA_036758885.1 Kineosporiaceae bacterium | reverse complement strand
GCGCGCACCTGGGCGATCCGTTCCCGCCGGTGCGTCAGGTAGTACTCGAGCACCTCGGACGCCGCGGCTCCGGGCCCGATCGCCGGCCCGTGGCCGGGCAACAGCATCGCCGCCCGTCCGGACGCATCGAGCTCCCGGCAGCTGTCCAGCAGCAGCTCCACCGAGCGCAGGTAGGGGGCGAGTTCGCCGTCCGGGTGGTCGATCATCGCCGTGCCGCGGCCGAGCACGGTGTCGCCGGTCAGCACGGCCGCCGGGCCGGCCGCCCCACCTGTCGGGCTGCAGACGAAGCTGACCGAGTCGGTGGTGTGCCCCGGGGTGGCCAGCACCCGCACCCGCAGGCCCTCGAGCCGGATCTCGTCGCCGTCCCCGAGCACCTCCTCGCCCGTGGCGTAGCCGGGATCGATCGCCCGCACCCCCACCCCGTGCCGGCGGGCGAACTCCCGGGCGGCCTCGGAATGGTCCAGGTGGCGGTGGGTGAGCAGCACCCCGCTCAGCCGCGCGCCGCGGGCCTGCAGCACGTCCTCGATCGCGCGCAGGTGCTCCGGGGCGGGCGGGCCCGGGTCGATCACCAGCGCCGATGCGTCCCCGGGGGCGTGCAGCACCCAGGTGTTGGTGCCGTCCAGGGTCATCAGCGACGGGTTGGGCGCCAGAACGCAGTACGCGTAGGGAAGAGCCGGGCCCGATCGCCACACCGATGACACCTGTCGCATTGATCCACCTTTCACCGCAATGGCGAGGTTCTCCAGATCCCGAACCGGTCGATATGCCGGAAATCTGGGGTCTTGAACTCATCAATTTCGAGGGCTTGACGGGCCTGCCGGACGATCTTGCAAGCTTGATTCCAGAACGGATTCTCAATTCTTCAAACGTGCGGTTAGAGTTGGCGGAGCGTAGTCGTCGGGAGGAGTGACGGGGTGTCCAAGGGACGATCCTCGCGCCAATACACACTGCCTGAGCTTGCCGAGGCAGCGGGTATGACCGTGCGTAATGTTCGGTCGTATCAGACCCGTGGTCTCATCCCGCCCCCACAGCGGCAGGGGCGGCGTTCGGTGTACCTGGAGGAGCACTTACGTCGCTTACGTGAGATTCACTCTGCCCGGCAACGCGGCGCGAGTCTCACCCTGATCGCCATGCATCTGTCCGCGGGCGGAAACCTGAGCGACTCCGAGCGGCAGCGCAACTGGATCCCGCGGATGCTGGCCGGTCAGCGTCGCCGTCAGCTCGAGACCCGGCCGGTGCCGATCTCCGCACTGCTGGCCGGTTCGCCCGAGGGTGACCAGCTGGGCGACCAGGTGCTCGCGCTGACCGACGCCGGGGTGCTGATCCAGGACGGCGACGACGTGCTCGCCGACCCACAGACCGCGGCCATGCTGGCCGCCATGGTCGACCGGGGCCTGAACCTGGCCCTGGTCTTCCAGGTGATGCTGGTCAGCGCGGCAGCGGCCGGCGAGATCGGCAAGGTCGTCGAGGGTGCGTTGCCGGCCGGCCGGGCCAAGGACTGGGGACGGCGAGAGCTGCTGAACATGGTTCAGCTGACCTTCGACGCCTCGATCAACGCAGCCTCGATCAACACGATCCGCTGAGGCCCCTCCCTGCGGAGCCGTGCAGGCTCCGCAGGGGGACCGCTCAGCAGGTCAGCCGAGGACCCTGGCGACCAGTTCGACCTCGACCGGGGCGTTCAACGGCAGTCCGGCCACCCCCACGGCGGCCCGGGCGTGGGTGCCGTTGTCGCCGAAGATCTGGCCGAGCAGAACGCTGGCCCCGTTGATCACGGCGGGCTGCCCGGTGAACCCGGGAGCGCTGGCCACGTAGCCGACCACCTTGACGATCCTGATCCGGTCGAGATCCTCGAAGACCGACTTGATCGCGGCGATCCCGTTCAGCGCGCTGGCGCCGGCCATCGCCGCGGCGTCCTCGGGGCTGACCAGCCCCTCGCCCTCGCCGACCAATCCGGTGCCCGGCATCGCGCCGTCCACCATCGGCAACTGACCGGACACCCAGATCCGGTCGTCGTCGAGCAGGGCCGGCACGTAGGCCGCCACCGGGGGAACCAACTGCGGGATCGCCAGTCCGAGCTCGGCGATCCGGTCTTCGACTGCACTCATGGCGGTGAGGGTAACGGTCGCCGGGCGGGCGCGTTCGAACCGGCTCGTCTTTCGGCGGGAATGCCGGATCTCCGGCCACGCAGATGCCCGGAAATCCCTGCTCGAGACCCGTCAACAGAATCGAATGCATTGAACGAACGCATTGAACGAACGCATCCATTGTGGTTGTGGGTGAATTCAGAACCACATGGTTCCGGCGACCGGTTTCGTATCGGCGGTTCGTATCGGCGGTTCGTATCTGCCGTCAATATCTGCGGTTCGAATCCGCGGTCCGTCTAGTTCGCGATGTCGATGACCAGCCGCGCCGGACCGTCCAGCCGCTGCACGCGCACACCCGTCTGCTTGTCCAGGCCGACCGCCAGGGACAACGTCGCCTCGAAGTCCCCGGCCCGCACGATCTGGCGCACGTTGCCCAGACCGGTCGGAGTGATCGCCCGGGCGCCCGCGTAGGAGGCGTGCGGCACCGAGGCGTCGGTCTGGAAGGCGTTGTCGAAGGTGGCGTTCTGCACGACCACCACCAGGAACCGGTTGCCCTGGACCGGGAGCTTGTTGCCGGTCGGGTCCTCGAGAACCTCGTTCTGGTAGCTGGTCCGCCAGGTGCCCGGGGCGCCCTGGAACTCGATCACCACCCGGTCGAAACCGGCGTGCCGGCCGGTGCGGATCTCCTTGACCACGGCGGCCCGCAGCGACCCGCTCGGCGAGGGCGCGGGGGTGCTCTGCTGCTGGTCGGCGGTGATCGAGGGCACCGCGGTCACGGTCGGCTCCCCCGCCGGGATCGTGCTGGTCGCCGGCGCCGTGGCGGTACCGGACGACGACGACGCCGACGAGCCGACGGGGTTCGTCGTCCCGGAGGTCACCGTGGTGCTGCCCTGCTCCGAGGTACAGCCCGCCAGCAGCAGCGTCGCCACCGAGGCGGCGACCACCGCCGCACGGGCACGTCTCGTGATTCCCCCCATCGAGCCACCTCCCACTCAGGAGAGGCCGACGATACCGCCGTCCGCATCGAGGCCGATGCTGAACGCCGCGGGGTTCTTGGACAAGCCCGGCATGGTGCGCATCTCGCCGGCGATCGGGTAGACGAACCCGGCACCGACCGAGGCCCGCACCTCGCGCACCGGCAGCCGCCAGCCGGTCGGCGCGCCGCGCAGCGAGGGGTCCGAGGAGATCGACAGATGGGTCTTCGCGATGCACACCGGCAGATCGCCGAACCCGTTGCGCTCGTAGCGATCCAGCTGGGCCGCGGCCAGTGGCTGGAAGTCGACGCCGTCCGCGCCGTAGATGGTGGTCGCCACCGTCTGGATCTTCTCGCGCAGGCTGGCGCCGTCCGGGTAGAGGAAGGAGAACCGGCTCGGCTGGGCCGCCGCCTCGGCGACCGCGGTGGCCAGTTCGGCGGCGCCCTTGCCGCCGTCGGTGAAGTGCGTCGAGACCGCGGCCCGGGCACCG
>DAIOVT010000459.1:0-3553 GCA_036758885.1 Kineosporiaceae bacterium | reverse complement strand
AGCGAGCCGGCATAGGTCTGCCGGATCGTCGTGCCCAGACCGGAGTACGCCTGGTCGTCGAGCTGGCGGTGCTGGTGGATGCGCACGAACAGGTATCGCAGGTGCGTGACGAATCGGCCGACGCCGACGCTGGACTCCTCGAGCACGATGTCGAAGGACTGCTCCACGACCCCGATCACCTGCTGGATCAGGCCGGTCATCTGATAGGTGAGGGACAGATCGCCGGTCGCGAATCCCGCGTTGACCAGGTGCAGGGCCAGACCGACCGCCTCGTGACCGGGCAGCGCGGCCCCGCCGTCCCGGCCGGCCCGGGCGTTGAGCGCGCCGAGCAGGGCCTGCGACTGCGCGTACTCCTCGGCGTAGAGGTGCTGCACCTCGGCCAGCAGCGGGTACTCCACCTGCATGCCGTCGGCGACCCGGCGCAGCGCGAAACTGACGTGATCGGCCAGGGCGAGCAGCAGCACCGGATTGTCCGCGAGCTTGGTCAGGCCGACCTCGGCGAGGGCGTCGCTGACCAGTTGCACGTGCTCGGGCGGGATGTCGACCAGCAGCCGGGCGAGCTGGTCGGCGCCGCCGTCCGCGGGCCGGAAGGTGCGCACGATCTTCGACGGGTCGACGGGGTGCCCCGGGCGGGCCTGGAAACCCAGGCCCCGCCCGGTGAGGATCACCTCGCGCCCGGCGCCGTCCTGAGCCAGGACGACGTTGTTGTTGAAGACCCGGACGATCACCACGTCAGGTGCTCAGCTCGATCACCGGATCGCCCTCCTGCACCGCACGGTCCGACAGCGGGGTGACCCCGGGCAGCGAGTGCGTGTTGAGCACGACCACGATCGTCGTCGTCGGGTAGCCCGCCTCACGGATCGCGTCGAGGTCGGCGCGACCGAGCAGCTCCCCGGCGGCCACCTCCTGATCCTTGCTGGTCAGCACCTGGAACCCGGCGCCGTTCATCGCCACGGTGTCGATCCCGACATGCACGAGCACCTCCACGCCGTCCGCGGTCTTCAGACCGTAAGCGTGGCCGCTCTCGGCGACCGACACCAGCCGTCCGGCGACCGGAGCGACGATGCGTCCGTCGTCCGGCACGATGCCCACCCCGGCACCGAGCGCCCCCGAGGCGAACACCTTGTCGGGCACCTGGTCAAGGGCGATCACCTCGCCGGAGACCGGGGCGAGCACCTGGGTGGTGCGGACGGCGACCGCGACCGCGGACGGTGCGCCGCCCCCCGACGGCGCACCACCCCCGGACGGCGCACCCTCGGCGGCCGGGGACCGTTCGAGCGCCAGATCGGTCTCGGCCTGCATCCGGGCGGCCTTCGCCTCGGCTCGCTGCTCGGGGGTGCGGTAGTCGGAGATGATCACCAACGTCATCGCGGTGACGAAGGCGGCGGCGATCGCGATCACGTAGACCACCATCGGTGAGAACACCGGGATGGTCAGCAGCGAGGTGAACGCGAAGGCCTCGGTCCTCACCCCACCGAGCAGGCCGGTGATCAGACCGCCGACCAGACAGCCGACCAGCATCCGCGGATAGATCCGCTTGAACCGCAGGTGGATCCCGTACAGCGACGGCTCGGAGATACCGCCGAGCAGACCCGCCGCGAGCGCACCGGTGGCGGTCTGGCGCATCTGCACCTCCTTGTCACGCATCGACAGGAAGAGCACTCCCGCGGTGGCGCCGAAGCAGGCGAAGTTCCACGAACCCATCGGGCCCTGGATGAAGTCGTAGCCCAGGGTCTGGATGTTCATCAGCATCAACGCGTTCAGCGGCCAGTGCAGACCCAGCGGCACCAGGAACGGGTAGAGCAACGGGATGACGATCGCGAACACGATCGGTGCGTTGTTGTTCAGGTAGGCCAGCCCACTGCCCAGACCGTTGCCCAGCCAGATGCCGAGCGGGCCGAGCAGGAACGCGGTCACCGGGATCATGATCGCCATCGCGAAGAACGGCACGAACACCATCTGGATGTTCTCCGGGAAGATCCGCTTCAGCGCGCGGTAGACCACGGCGAGCACCGCGACCATGATCAGCGGCACGAACACCTGACCGCCGTAGTCGTTCAGCTGCATCGGCAACCCGGCGACCTGGGTGACGCACGACTGGGTGCCGAGCGTGGCGTTCTCGCTGCACACGGTCTGCCGGACGACGTCCGGGTTCGACAGGCTGATGAAGTTCGGGGTCATCAGCGCCCCCATCACGGTGGCGCCGACCCACGGGTCGATGTCGAGCTTCTTCGCCGCGTTGTAGGCGACCATGATCGGCAGGAAGTAGAACACTGCCCGCCACATCGCGTCGACGAAGACCCAGGTGGCCGACTTGTCGGCGGCCCGGAAGTCGACCACCCCGAGCGCGTCCAGCACCGCGGCGAAGGCGATGATCAACGACGCCCCGAGCAGCACCCCGAGCAGCGGCCGGAACGAGTCGGAGAGGTACTCGAAGAACGAGTCCAGCCAGGCGTACCGCCCGCGCGCCTTGGCCCGCGCCGCCGCCTTCACGTCGGCGTCGCTCTGCGAGTTCTTGCCGATCGAGGACATCTCCGGCCGGTTCATGATGGCGGTGAACACCGATTGGACGGCGCCCCCGATCACCACCTGCAGCCGGTCGCCCGACTGGGGGACGACGCCCATCACGCCGTCCACCGACTCCAGGGCGCCCTGATCGACCTGGCCTGCGTCGTGCAGCACGAACCGCAGCCGGGTGGCGCAGTGGGTCAGGCTCTCCACGTTCTGCGCACCACCGACCCCGGCGATGATCGCCTGTGCCTGGTCCGGCTTCGTCGTCGGTTCCATGACTCCTCCTCCCGCGGCGACGGGCACAAAAAAAGACCCGAGACGACGTGCGTCTCAGGTCTTGCCCCGTCTGGGTAACAATCCTGGCGAGCGAGGCTCGCGGCTGAAACTCTAACAAGATTGTGACGGCGGTAACAGAGGTCAGCCGCCCGCATCCGCATCGGCTTCGGCTTCGGCTTCGGCGCAGCAGCGCCACTCGTAGGCGCGATCCACCCGGGAGACCTGCACCTGGTAGGCGCCGTACCAGTGCCTCCGGCCGCGTGCCCGGGTCAGGGTGTGCTCGACGTCCTCGCGCCAGGCCCTGATCGCGTCCTCACCGGTCCAGTACGAGACGCTGACCGCCCGGCCCTGCGCGTCCCGGACGCTGGTGAACCCCAGGTACCCCGGAATCTTGGCGGCGAGGTCGAGCATCCGGTCCGCGTCGGCGTTGTAGTCGGCGAGCTCGCCGGGGGTCAGGCCGGGCCGGAACCGGTTGACGAAGGTGACGGCCCAGTACGGCGGGTCCGGAAGATCCGCGAAGTGCTCCTCGGCGCCCGCACCGGAACCGTCGCCGCTCAACGGTCGTGACCCGTTGCGGCGCTTGGGTTCTCGCCGTCCTCGGGCAGCGGCGGCACGTCGACACCGATCTCGTGACCCAGCCGGGCTCCGGCCAGCAGACCGAGGTCGTCACCCGACCAGAACGCGCCCGGATCGTAGTAGTTCACCGGCAGGTCGTCGTCCAGCAGACCCATCACCTGGTAGGCGCGGGCCACCACCTCGGCGCAGT
>DAIOVT010000458.1:0-3555 GCA_036758885.1 Kineosporiaceae bacterium | reverse complement strand
CCGTTCGGTCACCAGATCGACGAGCCCGGCGACGAAGGCCGGGTGCGTGCCGGCGGTCGCCGCGCGGGCGAACGCCAGACCCAGCCGGTCCGCGCACTCGGCAGCCTCGGTGTCCAGGTCGAAGCGCACCTCCATGTGATCGCTGACGAAGCCGATCGGGGCCAGCGCGACCGCACTCACGCCCTCCTTGGCCAGTTCCTCGAGCCGGTCACAGATGTCCGGCTCCAGCCAGGGCGAGGTCGGCGGGCCGGACCGCGAGCAGTAGGCGAGCTCCCATTCGATCCGGTTCGCCTGCGCCGGCCCGGACACGGCCGGGCAGGAGGTGATCAACCGCTCGGCGACCTGCTCCATGACCAGCCGGGCCACCTCGAGATGCTGGGCGACGTAGGCCGAACCGCCGCCGGACGTCGCGTTCATCGGCAGTGGGATCGAGTGTGTGACGAAGACGACCTTGGTGGCGCCCGGTTCGTCCAACCGGTCCATCGGCAGCGAGCGCAACGCCGACAGCGTGGCCTCGGTGTTGGCGGTGATGAACCCGGGGTGATTGAAGTACTGCCGGATCCGGTCGACCTGCAACTCCTTGCCGCGCTCGGACAACTGCGCGAGCGCCCGGTCGAGATCCTCCTGGTACTGCCGGCAGCCCGAGTAGCTCGAGTAGGCGCTGGTGACCACGCTGACCAGCCGCCGCGCCCCGGCGGCGTGCGCCTGCTCGAGGGTCTCCAGCAGGAACGGGTCCCAGTTGCGGTTGCCCCAGTAGAGCGGGACATCGACGCCGCGGCCGGTGAACTCGGTGGTCAGCGCCGCGAGCAGGGCGCGGTTCTGGTCGTTGATCGGGCTGATCCCGCCGAAGTGCTGGTAGTGCTCGGCGACCTCGAGCAGGCGGCCCCTCGGGATCCCCCGGCCCCGCGTCACGTTCTCCAGGAACGGCATCACGTCGGCCGGCCCCTCCGGCCCGCCGAAGGACTGCAGCAGCACGCCGTCGTAGGGCGCCAGCGCGGCGCCCGGTGGGTGAACACGTCGATCGACACGACCGGTGACCGTTGCGGTCAAGGGTTCGACGGACGCCGGGAACGGCCGGGACGCAGCCTCAGGACGAACGCTCACAGATGCATCCTCGCACTCCCCGCCGCCGGACGTGCGGCCGACCTGCCATCGCGTCCTCAGGTCACGCTGGGTACCGGCGGAACGTCCGGTGGCGGCGACCGGGCCGGGATGACCAACACTCGGTAGCCGCGCTCACACCTGGATCGCCGCCACGCCCGGGCACATGCTTCGACATCCCCCGTCGAGATGGCAAAGTCTGGGCAGACGCACCAGGAGGGGTGGAAACATGCAGGACCTCACACTCGTCGGCGTCCACGATGACGGGGAGCACCTGCTGCTCACCGGCCCCGATGGCCAACGCTTCCGGGTACGCGTCGACGAGTCGTTGCGCGCCGCCGTGCGCCGAGACAGGTCACGACTGGGCCAGTTGCAGATCGAACTGGACGGGAAGCTCCGGCCGCGGGACATCCAGGCCCGGATCCGGTGCGGCGAGAGCGCCGAGGATCTTGCCGATGCCTCGGGGCTGCCTCTCGCGTTCATCCGCCGGTTCGAGGGGCCGGTGCTCGCCGAGCGCGCTTTTGTCGCCGAGCAGGCCCGCGCGGTCCGGGTGCGCACCAACAACGGGCTGGGCGAGCCCCGCCCGTTGGAGGAACTGGTCGTCGAGCGGCTCGCGATTCGCGAGGTCGCGCCCGAGGGCCTGGTCTGGGACTCGTGGCGGGGCGACGACGGCGCCTGGATGCTGACGTTGCTGTTCAGCGCGGGCGGCCGGGAGCGGCGCGCCCGCTGGAGCTACGACCCGCGACTGCGGCACGTCACGGCGCAGGACGACGAGGCCCGCTGGCTCACCGAGGACGAGGCCGCCGTCTCGCCGGGCGCGGCCACCCATCGCCGGCTGGTGCCGATCCGGGACGGCGGCGACCTGGTCAGCGAGCGGGTCTACGACATCGACGCCGACGGGGTCGCCTCACCGGGTCGCAACGGGGAGGCGGCGTCCGGGAACTGGGCCTCTGCCTCGACCATCGATCTACTGGACACCCTTCGCGAGCGCCGCGGCCGGCGGCAGCGTCCGCTGATCGATCACGACACGCTGACCGACGGTGACGACGAGGCGGAGGGACAGCTCTCGGTCGATCTGCCGCCCGCCGCGCACCCACCGGTCTCCCGCCCCGAACAGGCCCGGGACGCCGAACTTCTCGACCTGCCGGAGCCGGTCGCCGAACCCGTCGCCGAGCCGGCAGCCACGACTCGTGAGCCCGAGATCGCCTCTGCCTCAACGTCTTCCACCGCTTCGGTGTCCGCGGCGACCTCCGCACCGGCGTCGGCGCCCAGGCCGGCATCAGTGCCCGAACCGGAGACCGAACCGGTCGCCGCCGCGCTCGTCTCCGGCGCCACCGACCCGCTGACGGCGCATCCGAAGGCCCCGGCGCCGCGTAAGCAGGCCGCCAACGGCGGCGGACGGCGCAACAAGCGCGCCTCGGTGCCCCGCTGGGACGACATCGTCTTCGGCAGCCGTACCGAGTAGTTCCCGCCCGGGGCGCCCGGTCAGCTGCTGAGCCGGACCAGCAACGGCACCAGACACTCGGCGCTGGTCCGGGCGCCGTGCTGGCCGACCAGGGCCAGGAACTCGGGCCGTGCGCTCCGGGAGTCCACCACGGCGATCTCGCCGCGGGCCGAGGTCAGCACGTCACCGATGCGTCCCAGGACCCGGGGATGCACCGGCCCGAACCAGCCTCGCTCGACGGCCTCGTCGCGGGTGATCACCTGCATCGCGTCGCCGAGCCGCGCCGTCCATGCCGCGGCGACGTCCTCGGCCGCACCCGGGCAGCAGTAGAGCTGGGCGGCGCGCGGCTCACCCCCGACGAACCGCACCCCAGCAGCCAGGTCGGCCTCGTGGGCGACATCGAGCCGCTTCTCGTGCGGCACGTCGACCATGCCGTGGTCCGCGGTGATCAGCAGCAGGGTGTCCGGCGGCAGCGCCTCGGCGAGCCGGGCGAGCTCGGCGTCCACCGACTCCAGCTCCTGCCCCCATTGCCAGGACCGGCAGCCGTGCACGTGACCGACCTTGTCGATGTCACCCCAGTAGAGGTACACCAGCGCCGGACCGGACGCCGCGCGCAGCGCCGCCACGGTCGCGTTGCGCCGGGCCGCGAGATCGCGGCCGGCCACGAAGGCCGCTCCGCGCAGCGCGGCCTCGGTCAGCCCGGACCCCTCGAAATAGGCCGGACCCACCTGGGTGACCGCGACGCCGGAAGCCGAAAGCTGTTGGAACACCGTGGGTTCCGGCTGCCAGCGGCGTGGGTCCACCGCGGCGTCCCAGGCCAGTTCGCTGAACATCACGTCACGGTCGGGGTCGAGCACCTCGGTGCCGACCAGGCCGTGCACACCCGGCAGCCGGCCGGTGCCGAGGGTGGCGATGCTGGTCGCCGTGGTGCTCGGGTAGGCGCTGCTCAGCACCGTCGACCCGGTCTCCCTGGTGAGCTGCGAGAGGAAGGGCGCGTGACCGCCACGCTG
>DAIOVT010000457.1:0-3558 GCA_036758885.1 Kineosporiaceae bacterium | reverse complement strand
CACCGGGGCGAGTACGTCGCCGTCCGCCAGCGCCTCGCCGAGCGGCTCGGCGAGCACACCGGCCCCCTCGGCCACGGCGGCGCAGTGCACCAACGCGACCACCTCGTTCGCGCCGTCCAGCAGCAGTGCCTACGTCTCCACGATCAAGGCCCGTGGCTATCTGCTGGTCGGCGTCTCCGCCGACACCCGGCAGCTGGGTGCGGTCTCGCCGCAGAACCCCGACGTGTTCCAGGGCTTCGACATCGAGATGGCCAAGATCGTCGCCACGGCGATCTTCGGCAGCGCCGACGGCAAGATCCGGTACAAGGTGATCACCGCGGCCCAGCGGATCCCGCAACTGCAGGACGCGGTGGACACCACGAACAACGCCGCCGGCGGCGTCGATCTGGTGGCCCGGGCGTTCACGATGAACTGTCAGCGCTGGCAGGACATGTACTTCTCCGCCGTGTACTACATGGCGCACGCGAAGCTGCTGGTGCCCTCGAACTCCACGGTGACCAAGGCCGCCGATCTGGCCGGCAAGACCGTGTGCGCGCCGGCCGGCACCTCGACCCTGGCCGTGATCAGGCAGAAGGCGCCCACCGCGAAGATCGACGAGGTGTCCGCGCACACCGACTGTCTGGTGAAGCTGCAGCAGGGCAAGGTCGACGCGATCGTGGGCGACGACGCGATCCTGGCCGGGTTCAAGATCCAGGACCCGAACACCAAGGTGGTCGGTGAGAACCTCAGCGACGAGCCCTACGGCCTGGGCATCAACGGCAAGCGCAAGGACTTCGCGGCCTTCGTCAACTACGCCCTCGCCGGTGCGGTGTCCGACGGCAAGTGGCAGGCCGCGTACAACGCCTGGCTCAAGCCTGCCGGGCTGGGTGACCAGACGGCTCCGACCCCGCAGTACGGGCGGCAGTGAGCCACCATGGCCACCGGACTGGCGATCGCGCCGAACCCACCGGGTCAGCTGGGGCAGGCCCCTGACCCGAGTGCGTTGCTGGCGTACCTGCGCGCCCTGCGCGACTGGGTGGCCCAACGCAAGCGCGAACTCGACGGCATCGACGCCTCGGCGTCCCGGTCGAGCGACCCCGATGACTACGTCGCCGACATCACCTTGTCGATGACGTTGTGGCAGTCGGTCAACGAGCGGCTGCAGCGGCTCGACGTGCTCTGGGACTCCGGCCGGGCCGACGCGGTCACCCGCGAGCAGATGGCCCAGGTGATCCACGGCCGGCTCGCCGCCGGGTCGGGGTCGGCGATCTCCACCCAGCTCAGCCTGAGCGTGGTCGAGGCCTGCCGGCTCTCCGACGCGCTCGCCGCGCAACTGCGCAACCGGCTCTCCTTCGACCCCCGGGCCAGCGACGACGCCATGCGCGTGCAGGCGTTGCGCGCATCGATGGAGCGGCTGCGCGAACTGGTCAAGCAGGAGTCCTCCTGGGGGCCGCAGGTCGACATGCTCGAGACCCGGCTGAACGACGTCTCCACCCGGGCGGCACGCGGCGGTGACGTGTCGGGTGTGCTGCACGACCTCGAGGTGGACGCCGCCCGGGCCGAGCGTGATCTCGTGGTCACCACGGCCACCCAGCTCAAGGACGCCAGGGGCCGTAAGGCGGCCGAGGCCGAACTGGTCTCGGACCGTTCCCGCGCGGCCAGCGAGGTGGCCGCGCTGGTCAACCGCCGGGCCCGGCTGGTCGAGCTGATGCAGCGCTGCGTCGCCGAGATCACCCCGGCGCCCCGCTTCGCGGTGCCGGACGTCGCGGTGCTCGGGCCGGTGCCGCAGGACCGCCGCGGCCTCGACGTCTTCACCCAGCGACTGGACACCGTCGTCCGGGGCATGGACGTCGTCGAGGACGCCTACGGAGCCCCGCTGGCCGAGCGCGAGGAGCTGATCGGTCTGCTCAGCTCCTACGAGGCGATGGCGATCGGATCGAGGACCGCCGACGACTCGGCCCTGAGGGTGGCGCTGGGCAGGGCGCAACAGGCCCTGGCCGCCCGGCCGACCGACATCGCGGCGGCCCGGCTCGCGGTCACCACCTATCGGGAACTGGTGCGCGGAATGGCCGGCCGGGATCGACCCGTTGCCGCCAACGGGGCCGCGCCCAGTACCGCGCTGATCTCCGAGGCCGCCCCGCTACCGACCGGCTCGTCGGTCCCCGCGTTCCCGGCGGCACCGGACCCGGCGGCACCGGACCCGGCGGCCACGAACACTGCAGCTCCGAGGGAGACCACGGCATGAGCACCACCACCGCATGCACCCAGCCGGGCTGCACCGGACACTTCGTGGACGGCTACTGCGACGTCTGCGGTCACCCGGAGAACGCCGCCCCGATGCCCGTGTCCACCCCGGTGGCCACGGGGGCCGGCGCGGCGCCGTCCGGGGCCGACGGGGCGCCGTCCATGATGGACAGCCCGTCGACGCCGAGCCGGATCACCTCATCGAACCGGCTCGCCAGCACCCCGATCGGTTCGGCCCGGGCGGGGGGCACCAAGGCCACCCGCACCCTGGGCACCGGCTCGACCCGGCTGCGCGGGGCCCGGCTGGGCGCCGGGCTCACCTACGTGCCGCCGGTGCCGCCGATCGACCCGGGCAAGGCGATCCTGGTCGACCCGCAGGTGCCCGAGAACCGGCGGTTCTGTCCCAGCTGCGGCGCCCCGGTCGGGCGCAGCCGCGACGGCCGCCCGGGCCGGCTGGAGGGGTTCTGCCCGCAGTGCCGCCAGCCCTATTCGTTCACCCCGAAGCTGCAGGCCGGTGACCTGGTCGGCGGCCAGTACCAGGTGCTCGGCTGCCTGGCCCACGGCGGCCTCGGCTGGATCTATCTCGGTCGCGACTCGGTGATCTCGGACCGCTGGGTGGTGCTGAAGGGTCTGCTCAACTCCGGGGACGCCGACGCCCAGGCCGCCGCGGTCGCCGAGCGCGAGTTCCTGGTGCGGGCCCGGCACCCCCTGATCGTCGAGATCTACAACTTCGCCCAGTTCGAGGGCGCCGGCTACATCGTCATGGAGTACGTCGGCGGTACCTCGCTGAAGGACCTGCTCAAGCAGCGCATGCAGAAGGCCGGCCACTACGACGCGGTGCCGGTCGACCAGGCGATCGCGTTCATCCTGGAGATCCTGCCCGCGTTCAGCTACCTGCACGACAACGGCCTGCTCTACTGCGACTTCAAGCCGGACAACCTGATCCAGGTCGGCGACGCGGTGAAGCTGATCGACCTCGGCGGCGTCCGGGAGATCACCGACCTGGACTCCCCGATCTACGGCACCGTCGGCTACCAGGCCCCCGAGGTCGGCACCCTCGGCCCGTCGATCGCCTCGGACATCTACACCATCGGACGCACCCTGGCCGTGCTGATCATGGAGTTCCGCGGCTACCAGAGCACCTACGCCACCTCGCTGCCGCCGGTCGCCGACGTGCCGCTGTTCCAGCAGCACGACTCGCTGTACCGGTTGCTGGCCAAGGCCTGCGCCACCGACCCGGCCGACCGGTTCCAGAGCGCCGACGAACTGCGGGTGCAGCTGCTCGGGGTGCTCCGCGAGATCGTCGCCGGTGCCCAGGGCGTGGCCGCCGCGGTG
>DAIOVT010000456.1:0-3559 GCA_036758885.1 Kineosporiaceae bacterium | reverse complement strand
CGGCATCGGCAGGCCTTGCGGCACGTCGGACGCCGAGGCCGGGTAGGCCGCCATCGTGGTTGTCGTCGCCCAGGCGAAGTAGTCGTGCAGCGCCTGGCGCAACCGGGCGTCGTCGGCGAGGCCGGCGTCCTCGAGCGCCTGGTCGAAGCAGGCGATGGCGCGCCGGTCCATCTCGGAGTGCTCACCGTTGCCGCTGTGCATCCGCACCACCAGGGACTCGTCGCCGTACCTGGTGGTGTAGTCGGGCGGACCACCGAGCGCCTCGACCCAGTACGCCGCCAGCCGGGCGGTGTGTTCCGGATGGAACCCGTGACTGAAGGCATGCGCGACCACTTCGTCGTCCAGCACCCGCCGGTGCCAGGCGTGCGCCAGACGCTCCAGCGCCTCCGGGCCACCCGCCGTCTCGCAGATCGTTCGCATGTGCCCCAGCGTGGCACTGTCGATCCGGTCACGGAACCGCCGGGTCTCAGCGGTGCCCGGGACCCCCCACCACCGCGACCCGGTACGTGCTGTGCGGCGCTTGTGATCAGGCGCCGTAGACCAGCGGCACGTAGTCGGGATGCTTGCCGATCCAGCCCTTGATGAACGGGCACAACGGCAGCACCTTGCGCGTGTTGCGGGCCCGGACGTCGTCCAGCGCGAACCGCGCGATCGCCCCGCCGACCCCCTTGCCGCCGAAGGCCGGGTCGACCTCGGTGTGTGTGAAGACGATCAACTCGTCGGTCAGCTGGTACTCGGCGAACCCGGCGAGTTCACCGTTGATCCGCGCCTCATATCGAGTGGCCTCGGGGTTGTCGGTGACGGTCACCGTGTCGGACGACGGACTCGGGTCGCTCATCGGATCACTCCTTCTGCGGGCCTGACCCGCGCTCGGGTGTGGGTGCCACGATGTCGCTCATGCTCGAACATGTCACGTTCGGCGTCGAGATCGACCGTTCCGGGCTCATCGACCCGTCGCGCATCCCGGTGCTCTGGCTGCTGATCGCCTTCGTGATCACCGCGGTGACGACCCGGATCATCACTCGCCGGATCCGGGCCGAACCATGAACCTGGTCCTCGTGGTGATCTGCATCCTCAAGGGAAAGATCTCCCTCGCCCTGATCTGGGCATTCTTCTCGCTCGCCGCCATGATCGGCGCCGCACGGCTGGGCGAGCCCGATTCCTGAGGGCCCGCCGCCGCTACCCCGCGGGATCCCGCAAGGCGCAGCGCCAAGCGTCTCGGCGCCGCCTACCACGCCCGCTGGGACCGTATTCAGGACTTCATCGGCGGCACACCCACCACGGCGAGCAACGTCCCACCCCGATCGGTGAAGGATCGATGAGTGAGGATCAGGGTATGAGTGCTGTCACTGCCCCGACCCCGGCGGACCTGGTTCATCTGCGCCGCTGCGTCGAACTCGCCGAACAGGCCCTGGACGCCGGGGACGAACCCTTCGGTTCGGTACTGGTCACCGACGACGGACGGATGATCGCCGAGGACCGCAACCGCACCGCCGCCGGCGATCAGACCAGACATCCGGAGTTCGCCCTGGCCCGCCGGGCAACCGAGTTGCTCACCCCGGAGCAACGCGCCGGGGCCACCGTCTACACCTCGGGCGAGCACTGCGCGATGTGCGCCGCGGCGCACGCCTGGGTCGGTCTGGGACGCATCGTCTACGCCGCCTCCACCGAGCAGTTGCTGGCCTGGCGCGCCGCGCTCGGAGCAGATCCGAGGGTCGTCGTGACCCCGCTGCCGATCGCGGCGGTGGCCCCGCAGGTGGCGGTGGCGGGTCCGGCACCAGAACTGGCGGACGCCGTCCGGGAACTACACCGACGCGCCCTCGATCGCCGCGAAAACCCTTCTCCGGCAGCCGATCCCGACGCATGATCTCGCGGGCGTCGCGCAGTTCTGCATGATCACGGCCGGGTGGCGTGCGGTTCTGCATGATCACGGCCGGGGCGGGTGTGCGGTTCTGCATGATCACGGGGGCAGGAGTCAGGACTGGTAGACGTCGGGGATGCCGTCGCCGTCGTCGTCGCGCGTGTCCCGCGCGTGCAGACGCCGGTGGACCGCGTTCCGCGGCAGCAGGACGGCGCAGGCCAGCGTCGCCGCCAGCAACGAGCCGAACAGTACGGCGGCCTTGACGTGGGCGTCGCGTTCGCTGCCCGGGCCGAAGGCGAGCTCGCCGATGAGCAGGGAGACGGTGAAGCCGACGCCGGCCAGCAACGCGACGCCGAACAGATCGATCCAGCTCAGGCCCTCGTCGAGTTCGGCGCCGGTGAACCGGGCCATGACGAACGTGGTTCCGAGCACTCCGATCACCTTGCCGAGCACCAGCCCGGCCGCGGTACCGAGCGCCACCGGGTCGGAGACGATCGCGCCGATACCACCGGCCCCGGCGAGGCTCACCCCGGCGGCGAAGAAGGCGAAGACCGGCACGGCCACCCCGGCCGAGACCGGCCGCCAGCGCCGTTCCAGGCGTGCCGCCACGGACTCCTGACCCCCGGCCGGCACCGCCGGGACGACGAGACCGAGCAGCACCCCGGCGATCGTGGCATGCACCCCCGAGCCGTGCATGAGTACCCAGGCCGTCACGGCCAGGGGGACCAGCAGCCAGGCCGAACGCAGCCCGCGCCGGATCAGCACGGCGAAGCCGGCGATCACGACGCCGGCCGCGAGCAACGCGACCAGGTTCAGCGAAGAGCTGTAGAAGAACGCGATCACGACGATCGCCAGCAGGTCGTCGACCACGGCGAGGGTGAGCAGGAAGGCGCGCAACCCGCTGGGCAGGAACGACCCGACGACGGCCAGCACCGCGAGCGCGAACGCGATGTCGGTCGCCGTGGGGATCGCCCACCCGCGCAGCGCGCCGGCTCCGGACCCCATCCCGAGATTGACCCCGAGATAGATCAACGCCGGAGCGATCATGCCGCCGACCGCCGCCACGACCGGCACCGCGACCCGTCGCGGATCGCGCAGTTCGCCGTCCACGATCTCGCGTTTGAGCTCCAGCCCGACCACGAAGAAGAAGATCGCCAGCAGACCGTCGGCGGCCCATGCCGACAAGGGAAGGTTCAGATGCAGTGCCGAGGGCCCGGCCCGGTACTCGCGCAGCTCCTGATATCCGTTGCCCCACGGGGAGTTCGCCCACACCAGCGCGATCAGCGCGGCGATGAGCAGCAGCGCCCCGCCGACGGTCTCGGTGCGCAGGAGCTCGGCAAGACGGCGGGCCTGCGGCCACGAGCGGGCCCGGCCGAACAGTCGAGGGGGTGCCATGGGGAGTCCTTCGGGAACGACGGGTGTTCCGGCGGCATCACAGCCACCACTACCGACCAGACTTCCCGGCTCACCGACGTTCGACACTAGCGGGTCGCCGGTCGCCGCACCGACACGCGGGGCTGGTTAAGGTCGGATCATGCGTGACCTTGCGATCACCGTCGGCGTGATCCTCGCCGGGGTGCTGGTGATCGGCGCCGCGATCATCGGGTTCCTGATGTGGCGGTTCAAGATCCCGCCGCGCGGTGTGGTGGCGATGGGAGCCGCGCTCGCCTACCTGGTCTCCCCGCTGGACGTGCTTCC
>DAIOVT010000455.1:0-3575 GCA_036758885.1 Kineosporiaceae bacterium | reverse complement strand
TTGTTGATCCGGCCGGTGACCAGCGGGAGGTCGCGGCGAGGCCGCAATGAACCCTCAACGGAGAGAGGCAGTTGCGGGTCGGTCACCGGAATGAAGTTCAGCCCGAACACCCCGTCGTCCTGATAGATGTCGATCACGAAGTCGTGCTCCACACCTCGTCCCCGGAGCCAGGCGAAAGGCGATCGACCGTCGGCCGGCGTTGCCCAGACGAGCGCGACGTCGTCCGCGCCGGACTCGAGCGCCCACTCCACGCCCTCCCAGGTGAGGACCTCGCGTGACGCCAACAGCAGCGCAGCGGAGATGTTCCTCGTCAGCCATCCGCTCTGGTCCGGAAGATCCGCCGCCACCAACAGGTCGGCGACCGCCTCCTCGGTCATCGCCGCCAAGTCCTGCCGCGGCGGCAGCGGGCCTTCTCCGCGCCTCGCCGAGAACACCGGAAAGTCGCCGCCGTCCTCACGGAAGACGAACCAGACGGCCCTTTGCCGGAAGTCCTCGAACTCCCACCCGATTCCGTCTCGTGTACTCACGTCGCTGGCGACCCGCGCCGGCCAGCGAGAGCGCCAATCAGTCATGGCTCAGCCTCCTGGAGGTCGTGCACAGTCAGGCTCCGGTGCGTCCGTCGACGCGTTCGCGCAGCAGGTCGGCGTGGCCGCAGTGCTGGGCGTACTCGGCGATCATGCGCAGCATCAGCCAGCGCAACGAGAACCGTTCGGACCCGACGACCGGGTCGGCCTCGTCGTCCATCGCCGCCTCCGCGACGACCCGCCGGGACGCATCGCACTCGGCCCGCCAGGTGGCCAGCGCATCGCTCGCCCGCTCGCCCGCGTGCCACTCGAAGTCGAGATCGGGCTCGTCGTCGGTGTAGTAGAGCATCGGCACGTCCTGGCCGGCGAAGTTGATCCGGAACCACCAGCGCTCCACCCCGGCGAGATGCCGCAGCAGCCCGTGCAGGCTCATCGTCGACGGCGGCACCGACCGGGTGGAGAGCTCGTCGTCGCTCAACCCCTCACACTTCAGCTCGAGGGTGCGCCGGTAGTGATCGAGGTAGGCCTGCAGCATCGCCGTCTCACCGGCGATCCGCGGCGGGTCGGCCCGTTCGCCCGGCCAGCGCAGCGACAGGTGTTCCGGTTCGGCGCGGTCATCCGTCATCAGGTGCACCCTCACTCCTGCTTGACCAACTCTTACTTGACCTTGGAGTCGACTCCAAGGTTTAGCGTCGCCGACATGGGCAGCTACACGGTCTCGCAACTCGCCGCGGCGGCAGGCATCTCGCCCGACACGGTGCGCTACTACGAGCGCGAGGGGCTGCTGCCACCGCCGCAGCGGACGGCTTCCGGGTACCGCCGCTTCGAGGCGTCCATGCTCGACCGGCTGGCGTTCATCTCCGGGTGCCGCAATCTCGGGTTGACCCTGGCCGACATCAAGGACCTGCTCGCCGTGCGGGACACCGGCGTCTGCCCGTGCGAACCGGCCGAGCGGCACCTGACCCGGCGGCTCGCCGAGGTCGATCGGCGGATCGCCGAGCTCACCGCGTTGCGCGCGCAGATGGCGCACATGCTCGCCGCGATCCCGACCGGTGACTGCCCGCCGCCCGAGCCGGGCACCTGGTGCGTACGTGCCGACGGCGCGGACGGCGCGCAGCCCTGTGATCACGAGGAAGGGGGTGCTTGTCGATGTACGGATGCGATTGTGACTGCGGTTGCAGCGGATGCTGAACGGATAGCCGGGGACATCGCTGGGAACGCGGACGGATCTGTGTCGTCAGACGAACACAGATCCGTCCGCGTCTACCCCACCACGGCAAGAACCTGATCGCCGTAGCGCTGCAGCTTGGCCTCGCCGACCCCGCTGACCGCACCGAGCGCGCCCAGGTCGCCCGGACGGCGCGTGGCGATCTCGCGCAGGGTCGCGTCGTGGAAGATCACATAGGCGGGCAGGCCCTGCTCCTTGGCCACCGCTGCCCGCCAGGCCCGCAGTCGCTCGAACAGCGCGGCGTCCTCGGCGGCCAGCTCGGCGACCGGCGCCGACGCGGAGCGGGCGCGCTTGCGGGCCGGGCGGGGCGGGTCCCGGCGCAAGAGCACGTCCTGGTCACCGCGCAACACCGACGCACTGGTCTCGGTCAGGCCGAACGTGTTGTGGTCGCCCTCGACGGCGAGCAGCCCTCGCGCGATGAGTTGCCTTGCCACAGCGCGCCATTCCGCGTCGTCCAGATCGGCACCGACCCCGAACACCGACAGCGAGTCATGACCGAACTGCTCGACCCGCGGCGTCCTTCTCCCCGCCAGGATGTCGATGATCTGGCCCGCGCCGAAGTGCTGCCGGCGCTCATGGTGCAGCCGGTACACCGTCGAGAGCATCTTCTGCGCCGCGACGGTGCCGTCCCAGGACTGCGGCGGGGTCAGGCAGGTGTCGCAGTTGCCGCACGGCCCGCCGTTCTCACCGAGGTAGCTCTGCCCGAAGTAGTTCAGCAGCTGCACCCGCCGGCACTCGACGGTCTCGCAGAGCGCGAGCATCGCGTCGAGATGCTGGGTGAGCCGCTGCCGGTGCGCGCGATCGCCGTCGGAGTCGGCGATCATTCGGCGCTGCTGCACCACGTCGGCCAGGCCGTAGGCGAGCCAGGCCGTGGACGGCGCCCCGTCGCGACCGGCGCGGCCGGTCTCCTGGTAGTACCCCTCGACGGACTTGGGCAGGTCGAGATGGGCCACGAAGCGGACGTCGGGCTTGTCGATCCCCATGCCGAACGCGATGGTCGCGACCATGATCACGCCGTCCTCGCGCAGGAACCGGGCCTGGTTCGCGGCACGGGTGCCCGCGTCGAGTCCCGCGTGGTACGGCAGTGCGGTCAGCCCTTGGCCGGTGAGGTGTTCGGCGGTGCGCTCCACGGAGTTCCGGGACAGGCAGTAGACGATGCCGGCCTCGCCCGGGTGTTCGGTGCGGATCAGATCGAGCAGCTGGCGGCGGGGTTCGTCCTTCGGAGCGATCCGGTACTGGATGTTGGGACGGTCGAAACTGGCCACGAAGTGCCGTGCCCCGGATGCCTCGGTGAGGTTCAGCCGGTGTGCGATCTCGGCATGGGTGGCGTGGGTCGCGGTCGCGGTCAGCGCGATCCGCGGCACCTCGGGCCAGCGCTCGTGCAGCTGCGACAACGCCAGGTAGTCGGGGCGGAAGTCATGCCCCCATTGGGCGACGCAGTGGGCCTCGTCGATCGCGAACAAGGCGATCTCACCCTGGTCGAGCAGATCGAGGGTGGCAGCGGTCCGCAGCCGCTCGGGGGCCAGGTAGAGCAGATCGAGATCCCCACTGCGGAAAGCGGTCTCGATCTCACGGCGCTCGTCGGGGTTCTGGGTCGAGTTGAGAAATCCGGCGCGCACACCCAGGGCCCGCAGGGCGTCGACCTGGTCCTGCATGAGCGCGATCAGCGGTGAGACGACCACCCCGACACCCGGCCTGACCAGCGCCGGGATCTGGTAGCAGAGCGATTTGCCGCCGCCGGTCGGCATCAGCACGAGTGCGTCGCCGCCGGCGCACACGTGGTCGATGATGTCCTGCTGCCGGCCCCGGAAGGAGTCGTACCC
>DAIOVT010000454.1:0-3590 GCA_036758885.1 Kineosporiaceae bacterium | reverse complement strand
GTGCGGATGTCCCGGCCCCAGTCCTCGGCCAGCGAGCGTCCCTCACGGCCGCGGATGTCGATCCGGGTCAGGGCCCCGGTCCCGGCGTCGAACCCGGTCGCCATCACGATCACGTCGAGTTCGACCAGGGTGCCGTCGCTGAGCCGGATGCCGTTCGGTTCGATCCCGGTGATCGGGTTCTGCACCACGCTGATCAGGTCGACGTCGGGCCGGTGGTAGACCTCGAGGTAGTTGGTCTCCAGCGGCACCCGGCGGGTGCCGAAGCCGAAGTCCTTGGGCACCAGCACATCGACCAGGTAGGGGTCGTTGTTCAGCCGTTCGACCATCTTGCCGCGGACGAACGCGGAGACCTCGGCGCTGACCTCCTCGTCGAAGAACATCTCCACGAACGAGGCCAGCCACAGTTTCAGCGATCCGTCCTGGTAGACCTCCTCGAGGATCTCCAGGCGGCGCTCCGGGCTGAGGTCGGCCCAGACGTGCTCGAAGTCGTACTCGAACCCGGCGAAGGTGTTGGGCAGCGTCTGGCACAGCTCCTCGAACCGGTCCTTGTAGGCGCCGACCGCGTCGGTGTCGTAGCTGGGGTTCTTCATCGGCAACGTGTACTGCGGGCTGCGCGCGAACACGGTCATGTGCCCGACCTGGTCGGCGATGGTCTGGATCACCTGGATCCCGGTGGCGCCGACCCCGATCACCCCGACCCGCTTGCCGGCCACGTCGACGCCGCCCTTGGGGTAGCGCGAGGTGTGCACCAGAGTGCCCTCGAAGGTGTCCTGACCGGGGAAGAGGTTCTCCATCGGGGCCGAGAGCATGCCGCAGCAGGTGATCAGGAACTGGGTGTCGATCTTCTCGCCGTCCGCGGTGGTGACCAGCCAGCGGCCGCGCGCCTCGTCGTACTCGGCGGAGGTGATGGCGGTGGAGAACTGGATGTCCTTGCGCAGTTCGAGCCGGTCGGTGATGTAGTTCAGCCAGCGCTCGATCTCGGGCTGGCCGGGGAAGCGCTGGCTCCAGCTCCAGCCGGTGTAGAGATCCTTGTCGAAGAGGTACTGGTAGATGTACGCCTCGGAATCGAAACGGGCTCCCGGGTACCGGTTCCAGTACCAGGTGCCGCCGACGTCGGACGCCGCGTCGTACACACGGGCGTTCAGACCCTGCTCACGCAGCTGGTGCAGCTGGTAGAGGCCGGCCACCCCGGCCCCGATGATCAGGGCGTCGAGTTCGCGGACGGTCTGTTCGGTCGTGGCAGTCATGTTTTCGCCTCCAGATGTGTTGCCAGTCACAGGACTAGGGCCCATCGTCAGGTGGAGGAAGTGATCGCGAAGTGTCCGAGTTTGGGACACCGGGCCGGGCGGTGCCGATGATGAGATCGACCAACGCCGGCGATGCGGCCGCGGGGGTTGCCTCTCGCCGGACACCCAGGACGTCGCCGGACTGCGGGAGGTGGTCGTGGAGCTCGACGGAGCACTGAACACGCCTCCGCACGGGGTCGCCGACGCCCGACGGGCGTTCCTGCAGGGGGCCCAGCACGTGCCGGTGCGGGACATGGTGACCGCCTCCTGGCGGCGCAGCCGTTCGGCGGGGGTCCCCGCCGACGCCTATCAGAGCGCTTACCACGAGGACGTCGACTTCAAGTCACGGCTGTTGCGCTGCGCCGAGCCGGTGATCGAGCGGCTGGCCGAGGACATGAGCGACATACCCGTGGCCATCGCCCTGTCCGACGCCCAGGCCAGGATCGTGCACCGGATCGACTGCGCCACCTCGGTCGGACGCCCCTTGGACCGGGTCGACTTCAACGCCGGGTTCTGTTTCGCCGAGGGAGGCCTGGGCACCAACGGCATCGGCACCGTGATCGAGGCCGGCACCTCGGTCGCGGTGGTCGGCGCCGAGCACTTCACCGAGGCGCTGGTCCCGTTCGCCTGTACCGGTGCCCCGGTGATCGACCCGCTGACCGGCCGGGTGGAGGGGGTGCTCGACGTCAGCTCGCTGGCCAAGGACTGGACCGGGCTGATGCACACCCTGGTGCGCCGGGCGGCGGCCGACATCGGCCGCGCGCTGCTGCTCGATCGCAGCCTGGCCAAGCAGGCGATGTTCGAGGCCTTCGCCCGGGTCGACGCCCGCCCCCGCCAGGCGGTGATCGCGGTCGGTGACTCGCTGATGGTCAACGCCCGGGCACAGATGATGTTCACCCCCGACGAGCAGTCGGTGCTGCACCGCAGCGGTCCGGGTCTGCTCGGCCGCCGGGACCGGGGCCGGCGGCACGGTCGATCTGGGTGCCGGCCGCGTCGTCCGGGTCCGGGTGATCCGGGTCTGCGTCGGCAGCGACACGGCGGGCATGTTGCTGCTGCCCAGCGATCTGCCCGAGGCGACGGCACGGCCGGAGACCGACCTGCCGATCCGCCGTCCCACGTCGCCGTCCTCGGTGCGGCTGCCCGAGCAGGGCCCGGGCGCCGGTGTGGCGGCGGGGGCGGGCCGGGAAACCGTTGCCACGTCGGCGATCTGGTCACTCGTCGAGCAACAGGTCTGTGCCGCGCTGAGCTCCGGCCAGCGGTTGCTGGTGCTGGGGGAGGAGGGCAGCGGCCGGTCGACGGTGATCGCTGATCAGTTCCGCCGGCTGCATGCGACCGCCGAGGTGATCACGGTCGACGCCGGGGCGATGGACACCGTGCCCCGGCTGGAGAACCTGTTGCTGCTGGAGCGCCTGGACCGGCTCGACCCGGCCGGCGCCGAACGGCTGCGCGCCATCCTGGCGGCGCTGCACCCGGCCCAGCCGGTCGCCGCGACGGCCGACGGCACTCATCTGGAGGAGGCGGCCGCGTGGCACGCCGTCCTCGGCTTCTTCGCCACCTCGGTGACGGCGCCGCCGCTGCGCACCCGCGCCGAGGACGTGCCCGCCGCGGTGCGCCGGGCGCTGGCCGAACTCGCTCCCGGACGGCGCGTGAGCCTGCACCCGCGCACGATGCAGCTGCTGTGCCGCTACACCTGGCCGGGCAATCTGCGCCAGCTGCGGGACGCCCTGGCGCACGCCCTGCGGCAGCGTCCGGTGGGTGAGCTGCGGCCCGAGGACCTGCCCGGGTACTGCCGCACCGCGGGCACCCGGACCCTGACCGCGCTCGAGGTCGCCGAACGGGATGCGATCGTGGCGGCGCTGGAGGCCTGCGGCGGCAACCGCCGGCACGCAGCTGATCAACTCGGCATGGCACGCAGCTCGCTGTATCGCAAGCTGCGCAGTTACGCGATCGTCGATGTGTAGGCGGAACCCGGGCCAGGGGTTCCGCCGGTTCGGGTTTCGGCCGGCTCAGCCGCACTGCCAGGTGAACGCCGTCCGGGCCAGGTCACCGCTGGGTGAGCCGGTACGGGCCAGCCAGTAGAGCGCCCCCATGTCACCCCACATCATGTCGGCCTGCAGGTCTGAGTCGATCTGCAGCAGGGCGGCCCAGTTCTCGGCCTCCTCGGCGATCGCGGCGTCGGAGGCGTCCTCACCGAGAACCACCTCGGCCGCCTCGAGTTCGACCGGTCCCTGTGCCGGGCTCGCCCAGCCGCCGAGCTGGTGCACCGGTTGCGCGCCAAGTACGCGGAAGGCGGCTTCCTGCACT
>DAIOVT010000453.1:0-3591 GCA_036758885.1 Kineosporiaceae bacterium | reverse complement strand
GCACCGAACCGCAGAACTCGATGCTGGTCTTCGCCAACCCCAAGCCCACGGCCCGTCAGGCTCGGCAGCTGATCCCCACTGAGAAGTCGGGCAGCATCTACCGGCCGAAGCCCGGTCTGGTGAACAACCTGAACAACATCACCCAGGAGATCGTCTACTTCGCCCCCGGCACCTACTACATGGGCTCGGACTACCACGCTGTTCTACCGGCGAGGGTGAAATGGGTCTACCTCGCCCCGGGTGCGTACGTGAAGGGCGCCTTCCGGTTCCTCCACGACACCCAGAGCGCGTACAAGGTGACCGGTCTGGGTGTGCTGTCGGGTGAGCAGTACGTCTACGAACCCGACACCAGCAACGGCTATCAGCACAACGTGAATGAGAACTGCCACGTCACCTGCGTGAAGATGCTGCAGTTCGAGTCCTCCAACAAGGGCCAGTCGCTGCAGGTGCAGGGGATCACCGTCAACGAGCCGCCCTACCACTCCTTCGTCACCTACGCCCACGACGCAGCGGGCAAGGAGATCGGCGTCGAGAACTTCCAGGTCGACGTCTCGGACTACAAGCAGGTCGGCAGCTGGTACTGGCAGACCGACGGCATCGAGCTCTACGACCACGGCACCATGGAGAACACGTTCTTCCACGCCAACGACGACGTGCTGAAGCTGTACCACAACCACGTCAAGATCAAGAACACCGTGATCTGGAAGAACGAGAACGGTCCCGTCGTGCAGTGGGGCTGGGTCCCGCGTGACATCGACGATGTCACCGTCACCAACACCGACGTCATCCACAACCGGATGTACTGGAAGGACGTCAAGTACAACACCTGCGTGTTCAACTCCTCCTCCCACTACGAGGACATGGGCGCCACCGACCGAGCCGACCTCTCCACCACCGTGAAGAACATGACCTTCACCGACACCCGGGTCGAAGGAGCGGTCAACTGCGCCGTGCGGATCTTCGCGCTGTCAAACACCGAGAACATCAACATCAACGGGCTCGCGATCGATGAATGGAACGGGCTCGACCCCGCCGCCCAGGCCAACAAGCTGAAGCGCTACACCGACCGGACCGGCGCCAAGGCGACCATCGGCAACGAGGTCAGCGACGGCAACGGGCTCCGGCTCCGTGACTACACCGTGGGGGGCACCCCCATCGCCAAGGCCGAGAACAACTGGGCCAGCGACGAGCTCGGTCGGCTCGACTTCGACGGCGACACCTGGGAGAGCTGGAACGCCACCTACTCGGGCCAGCCCACCGGCCGGGCCCCGAGGCTGACCATCGACGGACCCGCCGACGGTTCCATCGCCGCGGCCCGCACCGTCACCTACAGCGGCACCACCGAGGCCGCCAAAGTGACCATCCGGGTCAACGGCACCGAGGCCAAGGTGCCCGTCCGCCGGGGTGCCTTCACCACGACCGTCACCCTGCCGAACGTCTCCAACCGGATCGTGATCACCGCGATCGGTCGCAACGGCGTGATGACGGTGGACCGACGCACCATCACGGCCTACGGCGACAAGGTCGGCGCGGTCACCGACCCGGCCGGTGACGACAACGGCCCGGGCAGCTACACCTACCCCACCGACGGAGCGTTCAACGTCGGCAGCCTGGACCTCACCGGCCTTGATGTCTACCGCGACGGCGACACCGTCCGGTTCGTCGCCTCCACCGCCGGACCGATCAACAACCCCTGGGGCGGCAACGGGATGAGCACGCAGCGTCTCAACATCTACCTCAGCAACGGTCAGTCCACCACGACCACACCCTTGCTACCTGGGACCAACACCTCCGCCAAGGGCGCCTGGACGTACGCGATCGTCGCCGACGGCCGCTACGACAGCTCTCGGTTCGGCAGCGGCGTGTATGCAGCCGACCAGCAGAAGGTCGGGAGTCTCACTCTCGACGTGATCCCCGCCGGCAAGATCATCGCCTCGGTCCCCGCCAGCGCTCTCACCGGCGTGGACCTCAGCACCGCCGGCTACCAGGTGTCGATGTTCAGCGACGCCGAAGACGGCGAAGGCATCGGCAACGTCCGACCCATCTACAGCGCCGACTGCGCCAAAGGAATCGACTGCCCCGGATTCGTCGGGCCCTACCGCGGCGGCGGCGGAGCCGGGAACTGGACCGACGCCCTCGAGTCCCGCGACACCGACACCAGCGACTCCAACGCGTTCGACATCATCACCGGCCAGGAGCCGCAGAGTCAGGTGATGGACTGGACCACGGGCCCGATCGTCGTGCCGTACGTGCAACTGGGCCGCTGATCGGCCGGCTGGCACTCATCGGGGACGAAGGTTGACCCCTTTTCTTCACACAACGGCGCCCGGAGGCTCAGCCTCCGGGCGCCGCACCCCGCCTGCCTCCTCACACCAACGATGACCGATCGAGAGGGATGACAGAGATGCCACCCGGCCAGCCACTCACACCGACCGCCTCCTTCTGGCTCGAGGCACTCGACACCTTCAACATCCACCATGACGGGCCCCACTGGACATCATGGTCACCAGCAACGCAGCCAGCCCTTCACCATCACAGCGATCTCGTCGACCTCGTGCGCGAAGGTATCGTCATCCAACAGTTCCTCCTCGAGTTGGCGACCAGGAGCGGCCTACATCGCGAAACGGTCGTCGAGAAGCTCAACACCCTGCTCGCTAGTCAACGCGCCTGAGACTCTGTGCCTATCCCCTCAATCAGACGATCCGAGGTTGTGCATCCCGTTCTGTGTGAACGAGTCAGTCTCAGGGCGACAATCCTCGAAGCCGTCCGACGTCCAGTTGCCAGCAAGTCAGGCGCCCGAGGTCGCCGCCGGTCGGAAGCAGCCCCACCTAGGGAGCCGTTCAGCGTTACCCCGACCCCACGCTCTTCGGCGCGGCATCATTCTCGTATGACGGTCCGCCTACGGGACGCCCTCCAAGGCCGCACGTAATCGAACAGCAGTGGCCGGTGAGTTCCGAGGATTCCGACAAGATATTGAGAAACTGGTGACGCCGGCAAGATGTCGTTGCCCTAGTCAACGCCACATCGCCGACGACAGATCGCGCGAGAACCTACATGTGTCAAATCCTGTAGGTTCTCGACCCACTTGTCGTTTCTCATTAACTTGTCGGTGGGCTGTCGTCTTCTCACTAACTTGTCGTCCAGCGGCTCGCGCTATTCGAACACCTGACGGCTGACGAGGCCTATCCCCAGTCGCCGTTTAGCCCCCGATCACCGAGACTGATCACCGAACCAGTCTTGCGGGACGGCCCCTGAGCCTGGCGATGATGACAGCCGTCGTTGGTCGAGGGTGCATGCCGTTCACCGGACGTCTTGCTGGCCGAGGTACGTGAGGTGCCCGCCTTCGTACTGGCGGTAGGCGTACCTACTTAGGGACAGGGCGCTGAGACCAATCCGCTCCGAGGACCTGCAGTGCCTCGTCTACCGGCACTACGGCGACAGGCTGCGAAATCTCCCATAGGTAGCCGAACGGGTCAATACACTCGAAAACCCGATCACCGTAGCTCGTGTCGGCCGGTTGCGCAGTGATCGTGCAGCCGTGGCCTTGGCAGTAGGCATAGGTGGCCGCGAGATCGTCCACGCCGAGCCCTA
>DAIOVT010000452.1:0-3592 GCA_036758885.1 Kineosporiaceae bacterium | reverse complement strand
GCGCAAGGCCCCCGAGGCGATCCTGCTGCCGGTCGACGCACCCGCCTACGACGCGGCGTCCGCACAGGTGATGGCGGTGCTGCGGGCGATGGACGGCGCGGTGGTCGAGGTGCTCGGCTGGGACGAGGCGTTCATCGGGGTGCGCACCGACGACCCGTTGGCCTACGCCACCCGGATGCGGGCCGAGGTGCTCGCCGCGACCGGGCTGCACGCCTCGGTCGGCATCGGCGACAACAAGATCCGGGCCAAGATGGCCACCGGTTTCGGCAAACCGCGCGGTGTCTTCCGGCTGACCGCGGAGAACTGGTTCGAACTGCTCGGCGAGCGGCCGACCCGCGACCTGTGGGGTGTCGGCGCGAAGATCTCCGCCCGGCTGGCCAAGCTCGGCATCACCACGGTCAACGAGCTGGCCGCGGCCGATCGCGAACTGCTGATCGCCGAGTTCGGACCCCGGATCGGCCTCTGGTACGCCGATCTGGGGCACGGTCGCGGATCGGCGGTCGTGGACGACACCCCCTGGGTGGCCCGTGGGCACAGCCGCGAGGTCACCTACCAGCAGGATCTGGCCGACCCGGACCGGATCGAGCAGGCGCTGCGCGAGCTGACCGCCCAGGTGATCGCCGACATCGGCCGGGAGGGCCGGCCGGCGATCCGGCTCACCCTGAAGATCCGCTACAAACCGTTCTTCACCAAGACCTTCAGCCGCACCCTGCCCGAGCCCACCGCCGACGCCGCGACGATCCAGGCCGAGGCAGCCCGGCTGCTGGCGAAGCGGCAGCCGGACCGCCGGATCCGGTTGCTCGGGCTGCGCCTGGAGATGACCGAGCCGCCCGAGCAGCCACCCGAGCAGCCACCGGACGCACCCGAGCAGTCGCCGGACGCACCGGTCAGGCGGTCACCTTGATGCTCCGGCCGACCGCGGGGCCGGCCTTGCCGGCGCCGTTGACCGGGGTCAGCGTGACGGTGGAGATGCCCACCGGCAGACCGGCGGTGGGGATCGCCGCCGACAGGGTGGCCGCATCGACCGTGACCAGGGGCACCTTGTTCACCACGACCCGGTAGCCGCTGATCCCGGAGTGCGGGTCGGTGGCCGGCGTCCAGCTGATCGTCGCCGTCGAGACCGCGGCCTTGGACACGGCACCCGGGGCGGTCAGGGCCCCCGTGCGGGGTGCCGAGGTGTCGACCAGGATGCTTCCGGTGCCCGCCGAGCCGACCAGCCCGGCGCCGTTGATCCCGGCCACCTTCACCTGGGCCACGCCGTCGGCGGTCGCGGTGACCTTGG
Organism: Kineosporiaceae bacterium; assembly: GCA_036758885.1. Taxonomy (GTDB): domain Bacteria; phylum Actinomycetota; class Actinomycetes; order Actinomycetales; family Kineosporiaceae; genus DAIOVT01. The sequence goes on along the minus strand of DAIOVT010000452.1, from coordinate 2,310 downwards.
CCGAACTCGCGGTGGCGGGCAGCTTGAGCACGGTGCGTCCGAGGGTGACCTGGTAGCCGGTGACACCGGTGTCCTCGTCCACGGCCGGGGACCAGGTGACCAGCAGCGTGCGCGAACTCGTCATCCCGGCCTGCGCCCCCGGGCCGGCGGCGATCTGCACGGCCGGTGCGCTCGGCCCGGTGGTGTCGACGATGGCCGTGGCCACCCCGGCGGCACTGGCCGACCCGGCCCTGTTGACCGCGACGACCTCGATGCGTCCGGGACCCTGCGGCAGGTACACCGGCGCGCGGAAGGTCTTGGCGGAGTAGGTGTTCGTGCGTCCGTCGGCGGTGACCCGGTAGGCGGCGATGCCCGATTGACCGTCCGAGGAGATCTTCCAGGTGATGCCCACCTGGGAGCTGCGGGCGTGGCCGGGTCTCGCGCCCGCGGGGGTGATGATCGAGACCGCCGGCGTGGTCGGCGGGGTGGGGTCGATCAGCACCGACATGGTGACCACGGAGGAGGTCAGGCCGGCCCCGTTGATCGCGACCACCGAGACGTTGCTGCGTCCGGCGGGCAGGGTCAGCGTCGTCTGGGTGGCAGTGCCTGCCGCGGTGGTGACGTTCTTGCCGGCTGTGATCCGGTAGCCGGCGATGCCCGACTGCGGGTCCAGGCTCGTGGTCCAGCGAATGGTCACCTCGGGGGTCGCCGAGAACCCGGGTGTGGCGCCGTTGACCGGCACGGTGGCGAGAGCCACCTTGCTCGGGGCGGTCTTGTCGAGCGTGGTGGTGATCGTGGCGATCGGGCTGGCGACGCCCGCGGAGTTCACCGCGGCCACGCCCAGCTGCATCGATCCGGCGGTGAGCGTGGTCTTCACGGTCCGGACCGCGGCCGAGGCGTTCAGCTTGTGCACGCCGTTGAAGTACACCTTGAAGTAGGCGACGTTCGCGCCGTCCGAGACCCAGCTCAGGGCCAGGGAACTGTTGCCGACGAACCGTCTCGGCGCGGTGATCGTCGGGGCCGCGGGCACCCCGGGAGCCGGCGGGGCGAAGCTGCCGGTGCCGGTGATCGGCACCTGGTTGCCCAGGGTGATGTTGCCCGCGGCGTCCACGGTGTCCACCCGCAGCTGCTGAGAGTTGGACGGCGCGCTGATCGAGGCCGAGGACGCCGACCCCGCCACGTGGCCGGTGATCACACCGTCGACGACCAGGCGGTGCCCGGCCACCCCGGCGCCGGCGTCGGTACCCGGCGTCCAGGTCGCCGAAACCGTTCCGTACGAGGTGAATTGGCCGCCGGTGGTCACCGCGGCGGTCGGTGCGACGCCGTCCGAGGCGATCGGGACCACCCTGACCGCGGCGGTCGCGCCGAGGGCGCCGACCGAGACGGCCAGCCCGGTGCCGGGGATCTGCCAGGTCGACCAGGCCGGCATCGAGGTGCCGGCGAAGGCACCGGTACGCCACGGTTGCAGGTCGAGCAGCCGGGACGCGGGATAGCTGCCGTTCGGCAGGTAGTGCACCTGGACGCCGCCCCAGGCGGGCTGCCTGGTGTCGGGCGCCTGGGCCGGACGGTAGTCGATGTAGATCCAGCCCTGACCGGTGTTGATCTTGATCGCGCGTAACCCGTCGATGTCGCTGAGCGGGGCCAGTTCGGCCTGCACCGGGGTGCCGGCGTCGGCCGTGATCGCCTGCACCAGACCGAGTTGGTCGGCGAGCGAGGTGTTCAGGCTGCCGGTCGGGGCGCTCTTGGCGAAGCCCATCACGTCGGCGGAGTCCTGGTACTCGGCCAGGGTGCATGAGGCCGAGAACGCCACGCGGGCACCGGCATTGGTGCAGGTGGCCTGGTTGGCGTGGCCGAGGCCGAGGTTGTGCCCGAACTCGTGCGCGGTGACGTCGAGCAGGTCGTACCCGTTGACCCAGATCGTCGATCCGACAACCGATCCCAGCCCGGCCCAGCTGCAGGCCGCCAGCCGCGGGAAGTAGATCAGCACGTGGTCGAACCGTGACGTCGGCGCGGCGGCACCGTGCGCGGCGAGCGCCCGGTTGTAGATGCTGGTGTGGTCGCAGCCGCTCGGCGCGGCGATCTTCGCCCAGTCGCGACCGGTGACCGAGATGTCGATCGCGCCGTCGGACTGGGCTGCCCAGTAGTCGCTGGTGCGCTCGGCCAGCGAGATCAGCGAGCCCTGGGTCTGGGTGTCCTTGGCCGTCCAGTAGACCGGCAGCACGGTCAGGGTGTGCGCTCCCACCGGGGACGGCAGTCCGGCGGCACCGACCGCCGCGACCTCGGGCGCCGAGCCCGATTCGCCGCCCGTGCTATTCGCGCCTGCCGGGCCCG
>DAIOVT010000451.1:0-3594 GCA_036758885.1 Kineosporiaceae bacterium | reverse complement strand
GCGAGAGCTCCGGCCGCGTCGCGTCTCACGCCTGACCGTCATCATTCGGCCGTTCCTCCCTGAGTACCGCCGGCCCTGCCGACGGCGCTGACCACCCGCACCGCCGCCGCCGAGGACAGCACGTCGTGCACCCGCACCGCCCAGACACCTGCCTGCGCGGCGAGCACCGTGGTGGCCGTGGTCGCGTCGTCCCGAGCCGCGGGGACGTTCGCCTCCCGTGTGTCGGGTGGAACCGCCTGAGCCAGGAATCTCTTCCGCGAGGTGCCGATCAGCACCGGTACCCCGAGGGCGACCACCCGGTCCAGCCCACCGAGCAGGATCCAGTTGTGCTCGGCCAGCTTGGCGAAGCCGAAACCCGGGTCGAGAACGATGCGATCTGCGTCAATTCCCTTCTCCAGCAACGTGTCCAAGCGTTCCTTGAGCTCGGCACAGACCTCTGCGACGACATCGTCGTAGACGGCGAGGGAGTCCATGACGTCGCTGCGGCCGCGCCAGTGCATCGCCACGTAGGGAACGCGGGCGGCGCGCACCACCTCGATCAGCCCGGGGTCGGCCCGGCCGCCGCTGACGTCGTTGACCATCACCGCCCCGGCCACCAGGGCCGCGTCGGCGACCGCGGCGCGGGTGGTGTCCACGCTGACCGGGGCGCCGGCCCCGGCCAGGGCGGTGATCACCGGCACCACCCGGCGCAGTTCCTCGGCCTCGTCGATCTGCACCGAGCCGGGCCGGGTCGACTCACCGCCGACGTCCAGCAGATCGGCCCCGGCGGCCATCAGGTCCAGGCCGTGGGCGATCGCCCGGTCCCGGTCGAACCACAGGCCGCCGTCGCTGAAGGAGTCGGGGGTCACGTTGACCACGCCCATCACCAGACACCGCTCAGCGGCCGGGGCTCCGGCGAGTCCGGGCAGGGATGAGCTCACCCGTGCCAGCCTAGTGCCGCTGCCATTCGGGTAGTCCTGAAATCGATCGGCACGTCGGCCGGTCCGTGCTCCAGGTCGCCGGCGTACCGGCGATGCACACCCTGAGGATCGACCACCCGCCGTCGTCCCCATCGCTCACAGCCGCTGACCTGCGCTCTTTCCAGGCTTTCCACAGCACGTCCACAAATGCCCCGGTTGTCGTCCACAACGAGTGCTGTCCGTTGTCGTACGAACCAAGCCAAAACCGTTGATAGCCAAGGACAATTCGGGCCCGGTGGATCTCCGTGCGGGCTTGCGCCGGCCGGTGCCGGGGGAGTAAAAATCTCCACACACGTCAGCCGGGTTCTGCCCGGTTGTCGCGGGGGCGGAAAACGAGGAAGTCGCATTCCGGGCCATGGTCCGGGGTCGCCGCGGATGGCACACGGCAGGCTTGCCGCGGACCGCCCCACCTGGTCAGTACGCCGACCGGTCACTGCCGGTTGCTGTGTGTGCTCCGTTGATCGTTCGTCACAGGGAGGCCGACCACCCGGCAGAACTGCAACAGCGATTCTCGGCCGGGGCGCCATCCCCGGGACCCGCGCGGGGCCCCTCCACCTGATACGTGGAGGGGCCCCGTCGCGTTGGCTGTGCACCGTCGCTGAGTCTCGCGCAGCTCATGTTTCCCGCTCCCCCTCGCCATCGCACGCAGGCGCGCCGCAACCACGGCGACCCGTGCAGTTCTGCATGATCACCGCGGGGTGGGTGTGCGGTTCTGCATGATCACCGCGGGGCAGCAAAGCCCCCGGATACCGTGACCGCCGCGCCGGCTGTCCGGTAGGGCGGGCGGGTGCCGGGGGCGTGCTGGCTCCGGGCCTGGCGGTGAGCGAACGAAGTGAACGAGGACGGGCACGCCCCCGGCACCCGGCCGCTCTACCGGGCGACCACGAATGCGGCGGTCAACCCAGGATCAGAGACATGGCCTCGGCGCGGGTGGCCGGGTTGCGCAACTGCCCACGCACCGCGGAAGTGACTGTGCGAGAACCGGGTTTGCGAACCCCGCGCATCGACATGCACAGGTGCTCGGCCTCGATGACCACGATCACCCCGAGCGGCGAGAGGTGCTGCTGCAGGGCGTCGGCCACCTGGCTGGTGAGCCGTTCCTGTACCTGTGGACGCCGGGCGAAGACGTCGACCAGACGGGCCAGCTTGCTCAGCCCGGTGACCTGCCCGCCCGGCGGCGGGATGTAGCCGACGTGGGCGACGCCGTGGAAGGGCAGCAGGTGATGCTCGCAGCAGGAGTACACCTCGATGTCCTTGACCAGGATCAGTTCGTCGTGGTCGACGTCGAAGGTGGTGCTCACCGTCTCGGCCGGGTCCATGCGCAATCCGGCGAACATCTCGGCGTAGGCACGGGCGACCCGGGCCGGTGTCTTGCGCAGACCGTCGCGCTCGGGGTCCTCCCCGATCGCGATCAGGATCTCCCGGACCGCCCGCGCAATCCGTTCCTGGTCAACGGGTTCCGCGGCGGCCGGGAGGTCCGCCTCAGCCGGCACTCGGGGTCTCAGGTCCGGCAAGACCCGGGATGCCCGGCTCGGACAGGGCAGCGTGACCGTTGGCGCCGGCGGCGGCTCGTTCGGCCGGCGTCAGCACCGGCGGGATCGCCGAGACCGCACGCTGGTCGCTGGACAGCCACACCGGACGCTCCGGACGCTTCCGCACAGCGGCGAAGATCTCGGCCAGCTCGTCGCGGTTCAGCGTCTCCTTGTCGAAGAGCGCGAGCACCAGTGCGTCGAGCACGTCACGGTTGTCGTTGATCGCGTGCCAGGCCTCGTCGTGCGCCGCCTCGATGAACCGGCGGACCTCCTCGTCGACGATTCCGGCCACCTCTTCGGAGTAGTCGCGCTGGTGGCCCATGTCGCGGCCGAGGAACACCTCGCCCTGGGACTGACCGAGCCGGATCGCGCCGACCCGCTCGGACATGCCGTACTGGGTCACCATCGCCCGGGCGATCGCGGTCGCCTTCTCGATGTCGTTGCTGGCACCGGTGGTCGGGTCGTGGAAGATCACTTCCTCGGCCACCCGGCCGCCGAGCGCATAGGCCAACTGGTCGAGCATCTCGTTACGGGTGGTGGAGTACTTGTCGTCCTGCGGCAGCACCATGGTGTAGCCGAGCGCACGGCCGCGGGGAAGGATCGTCACCTTGGTCACCGGTTCGGTGTGCCGCAGTGCCGCAGCCACGAGTGCGTGCCCGCCCTCGTGGTAAGCGGTGATCTTCTTCTCCTTCTCGTTCATGATCCGGGTGCGCTTCTGCGGGCCGGCGATCACCCGGTCGATCGCCTCGTCCAGGGCCCGGTCGTCGATCAGGTTGGCGCCCGCCCGGGCGGTCAGCAGAGCGGCCTCGTTGAGCACGTTGGCCAGGTCGGCACCGGTGAACCCGGGGGTCTTCCGGGCGACACCCCGCAGGTCGACCCCGGCCGCCATCGGCTTGCCCTTGGCGTGTACCTCGAGGATCTTCGCGCGGCCGTTCATGTCCGGCGCCTCGACCGCGATCTGCCGGTCGAACCGGCCCGGACGCAACAGCGCCGGGTCGAGGATGTCGGGACGGTTGGTCGCCGCGATCAGGATGACGTTGGTCTTGACGTCGAAGCCGTCCATCTCGACCAGCAGCTGGTTGAGGGTCTGCTCGCGCTCGTCG
>DAIOVT010000450.1:0-3595 GCA_036758885.1 Kineosporiaceae bacterium | reverse complement strand
ACCTCCTCGGGCGAGCGACGCCAGTTCTCGGTGGAGAAGGCGTACGCCGAGATGTGCTTGACGCCGATCTCGATACCGCCGGCGACGACGTCCAGGAGCGCGGCCTCACCCATCTCGTGACCACGGGTGCGCGGCAGGCCCCGGGCGTTGGCCCAGCGACCGTTGCCGTCCATCACGATCGCCACGTGCTCGGGCACCAGCTCCCGCGGCAGCGCCGGCGGCCGGGCGCCGCTGGGGTGCGGCTGCGGCGGCACCGGCTGCGGGCGCGACTCGGGTGGCAGGTCAGCTCTCGACGGACGGCGTCTCACGGACGCCAAGCCTGCCACGCGAATCGCGCCCGGCCGTGCCGGATCGGCTCAGCGCGGGTCAGCCCGCGACGTCACCGAGGTCGTGCAGGATCTGCGCGGTACGGAAGTACTTGTTCCGGCCCAGGTCGGCAACGGTCTTGATGTTGAACGCCGCCTTGAGGTGCTCGGCGTCCGAGTCGCTGACCCCGGCCAGCGCGCTCACCGGTGCCGCCAGGATCTCGGCCAGCGAGGAGTTCTCGTAGGCCTTGTCCAGCGCCGCGTCCAGGTTGATCTCAACAGCCATCGAGGGCTCCCACTGATTCGATTCGAGGTTCGATATCCGTTGGCGTGTGATCACGTCGAGACAACCTTGACACGTCGTTCAGACGATCACCGGGGCACCATGCCGTGCGGGTCGATGACGTACTTGGTCGCCGCGCCCCGGTCGAAGTCGGCGTAGCCGCGCGGCGCCTCGTCCAAGGAGATGGGCGTGGCGTTCACCGCCTTCGCGATCTGCGCCTTGTCGGCCAGGATCAGGTTCATCAGCTGCCGGTTGTACTTCTTCACCGGACACTGCCCTGTAGTGAACGACTGCGACTTCGCCCAGCCGAGCCCGAGCCGCACGCCGAGCTGACCGATCTTGGCGTCCTCGTCGACGCCGCCCGGGTCACCGGTGACGTACAGGCCGGGAATACCCAGCCCGGCGCCGGCCCGGGCGATGGTCATGCAGTCGTTGAGCACCGTGGCCGGCGCCTCGCCCGCCCCGGCCCCGTGACCGCGCGCCTCGAAACCGACCGCGTCCACCGCGGCGTCCACCTCGGGCTCGCCGACGATGTCGGCGATCATGTCCGGCAGCGGAGCCCCGGTGGACAGGTCCACGGTCGCGCAGCCGAAACTCTCGGCCTGCCGCAACCGGTCGGCGATCATGTCACCGACGATCACCACGCTGGCCCCGAGCAGCTGCGCCGAGTGCGCGGCGGCCAGCCCGACCGGCCCGGCGCCGGCGACGTAAACCGTTGAGCCCGTAGTGACTCCGGCGGTGTAGGCACCGTGATACCCGGTCGGGAAGATGTCCGAGAGCATGGTCAGGTCGAGGATCTTGGCCAGCGCCTGGTCCCGGTCGGGGAACCTGAGCAGGTTGAAGTCGGCGTACGGCACCATCACGTACTCGGCCTGGCCGCCGATCCAGCCGCCCATGTCGACGTAGCCGTAAGCGGCGCCGGCGCGAGCCGGGTTGACGTTCAGACAGATGCCGGTCTTGCCCTCGTTGCACATGCGGCAGCGTCCACAGGCGATGTTGAACGGCACCGAGCAGATGTCGCCCTCGTTCACGAAGAGCACGTCGTCGCCCTTCTCGACGACCTCTCCGGTGATCTCGTGGCCCAGGGTCTGCCCGACCGGAGCGGTGGTGCGTCCGCGGACCATGTGCTGATCACTACCGCAGATGTTGGTGGTGACCAGTCTGAGCACGACGGCATGCGGCGCGGCCTTCTTGATACCGAGGCCGTTCACCACGTCGTCCGGCAGTTCGAGCTGGGGATAGTCGATGCTCTCGACGGCCACCTGGCCGGGGCCCTTGTAGACGACAACACGGTTGCTGGGCATCTGCGGATCACCTCTTCGTGGAAGCAGAAGCGTCATGGACTCATGACGTGACGGTGCCTGCAGCCTAGGTCGATATGACACAAATGCCCAGATCAGGGACGGGTTAGCGTTCCACCAGTCGCAACGGACGCGCATGGCGCACCGGATGCCTCGGCACCGAAGCACGGTTGATCATCGTCCGTCTGGCGCGGCGAGAGGTCCCGCCTACCGCGAATACCGCTCCCGGGTCAGGCGCAGACGCACAACACCTCGATGATCACGAATGCTGAGATCGCGACAACGCAGACCGATGAGCCCCCGCCAAGACCCCTCGTGCAGGTCCGCTGTTGCCAGAACCCACCGCAGAGGTGGGTATCCCAGTGCTTCCGAGCGCCGATCGGGGATCCACGTCACCTCACGCTCATCCACGACGAGAGTGCCCGATCCATCGGCAGGAAACCGATCGCCGTAGACACGTCTGCGCCAGCCCTTCCGATACGCCGGAGGTCTCCCGTCGACGGTCATCGACGGCGGAATCGCCCACACGATGGCGACAGCTCCGCGAACCGCGCCGCTCTTGCGCATCAGTGTCGCGAGAGCCCTTGACGCAGTGGAGGTTCGGAGTCGGATCAAGCTGAACGCCACGGCGCATCCGATACCCACCATGAGCAAGCGGATCATGACCTCTTCAGGGAGCATCGGCGAACGAGGCCCCGCGAAGGCCCTTGTGACCAAGGGATCCGCTCAGCGTTCCACCAGTCGCAGCGACCGCACCTGTCGCTCGAGATGCCATTGCAGATATGCCGCGGTGATCCCGCTGGCCTCGCGGCGATGCCGTTCGGCGCTGGCGTCGGCCACCTCCCAGTCCCCCGACAACAGCGCCGCCAGCAGCGCCAGCGTGGCCGGATGCTGCGTCGAGGAGGCCGTCGGACGGCACTGGTCGCACACCGACCCGCCGGACGGGATCGAGAACCATCGATGCGGACCGACCTCGCCGCAGCGCGCACACGCACTGAAGGACGGCGCCCACCCGGCGACGGCGAGCGCCCGCACCAGGAAGGCGTCGAGCACCAACCCGGGGCTGTGCGCATCGTCGGCCAGGGAGCGCAGCCCCCCGGCGAGCAGCAGGAACATCTGGGTGGCCGGCTCCCGCTCGGACTCGACCAGCCGCTCGGCCGTCTCCACCATCGCCGTCCCGGCCGTGTAGCGGGCGTAATCCTCGGCGATCGCCAGCCCGTACGCGCCGATCGTCTCGACCTGGGTCACCGTGTCCAGGTTGCGGCCCTGGTAGAGCTGGACGTCGATCAGCATGAACGGTTCGACCCTGGCCCCGAACCGGGAACTGGTGCGGCGCACCCCCTTCGCCACCGCACGCACCATGCCGTGGTGGCGGGTCAGCAGCGTGACGATCCGGTCGGCCTCGCCCAGCTTGTGGGTGCGGAGAACGACAGCTTCGTCCCGGTAGAGGGGCACCCGTGCATTCTCGCTCACGCCCACCCCGCGGCCACCCGACGACACCGCGGCGCATGCTCCGATCCGCGCAGTTCTGCATGATCACCACCACCCTGTCGGCATGATCACCATGACCCCTGCGCAACCCCACGTGATCATGCAGAACTGCACACCCGCCCGCGGACAGGCCGTCCCCAACCCCAGCGTGATCAGTCGAAGGGGGTGTCCGACGAACGGTGTAACCGAGATTTGGACTAATCACGGATCATTAC
>DAIOVT010000449.1:0-3607 GCA_036758885.1 Kineosporiaceae bacterium | reverse complement strand
CGCCGGCGACGGAGTGCAAATCGGCGACATCGCGCTCGCCGAGGGCCTGCCGATCTACGAGTTGCACAGTGCCGGAGGCGATCTCGAGGACGTCTTCTTCGCGCTCACCGAGGGCACCAACCGAAACCTCGGGCCGAGTACCGGCTCCGCGACCGTGGGAGGTGCGGCATGAGCGGCGCGATCGCGGCCGAGATCCGCAAGGTGTTCACCACCAAGCTCTGGTGGGGCATGGCCCTGGGCCTGGCGGTGCTCGCCGTCGTCGTCTCGATGGGTTTCGCCGCCCTGGTCGGGTCGAGCGCCGCCACCGGTGGCGAGCAGCAGGCGCAGGGCAACCCGTTCGAACGTCTCACCGTCGGTACCGCCCAGCTGATCTACAGCGCCGGGCTGATCCAGGGCGTCACCACGCTGATCCCGCTGGCCCTGGGCACGTTGCTGATCACGAACGAGTACCGGCACAAGACGATCACGGCGACGTTCCTCAGCGTGCCGAACCGCTGGACCGTGATGATCTCGAAGATGATCGCGGTCGCGGTGATCGGCGCCCTTTACGCGGTGGTGCACGCCGCCGCAAGCGTCGCCGGGGGTGCCTCGATCCTCGCCCTGGTGAAGGGGCAGCCGACCATGCTCGGCGACTCCGAGGTGCTCAAGTCACTGGGCATCGGGCTGATCGCGTTCGTGGTCTGGACCCTGTTCGGCTTCGGCATCGGCATGCTGATCCGCAACCAGATCGCCGCGGTGATGGTCGGAATCGGTATCGCCTTCATCGTGCAGGCCGCGGTGAGCGTGATCTTCGGCATCCAGGGCTGGTACTCGGCGCTGAAGTGGATTCCGAGCAATCTGACCAGCAACATGCTGATCACCGCCGACCCCACCGAGGGGCAGACGGTCGACCCGGCCAGCGCCGCCTCGTTCTTCCCGCACTGGTGGCAGGCGGCCCTGGTGCTGCTGGGCTACAGCCTCGCCCTGGCGATCATCGGCGCCTTCCTCACCACCCGGCGTGACGTGTCCTGATCTTCATTGGCCTCGAAATCGGGCATTTCGCCACCTATCGTGGGCTCGTGATCTCGTTGCGTGCCCCGCTGCACACCCACGGTCCCCGCTCTTGGACGGCTCGCTCTTGGACGGCGCTGCTCCTGGCCCTGGCGGCGCTCACCGTCACTGCGACGCTCGCCTCGGCGAACGGCGGCTCGGCGAACGGCAGCGGCGCAGTAGGCAGCGCCGTCCGGCAGGGGGTACCGGCGCAGGCCGCCGCGACCTCGCCGGCGGTGCGTGAGGCGGTCTTCAGCACCGGCGTCGCGAACGGCTGGGCCTCGGTCGAGCGGTACCGCTCCCCCGGCACCGGGTACCAGACCGAGGTCTACCCGGCGGATGGCCGGGGCGACCAGACCGGGGTCACCGCGCGCTACTTCGGGGCCGCCCGGCCGGCGTCCTCGAAGTTCCTGCTCTACGTGGCGCCGTCGCCGGCGAGCCCGGCAAAGTCACCGGTGCTGCTGGTGCACGGTGCCAACCAGACCGCGGACCAGGCCTGGGCGAACCCGGGCAGCAGCGGCAACTTCGGCTGCGGTGTGATCCTCTGCCCGGCAACCGGTCTGATGCAGAAGCTGGTCGCGGCCGGACATCCGGTCTTCGCCATCGGCTTCCCGCACCGCAACGGCGACGGTCACTACTGGGCGCAGCAGATCGGCGACGCCGTCGACGTGGTCAGGGCCCGCACCGGTGCCGCCCAGGTCGACGTGGTCGGCTGGTCCAAGGGCGCCTTCAACGCCCGGATGTTCGTCTCCTCGGTGCGTCCGGCGTGGGGACGCGCGTACCCGGGCACGGTGCGGCAGCTGGTGCTGCTCGGCAACCCGAGCCTCGGCTTCGACTGGGGGTTCCGGCACGGGATCAGCCATGACGCGGCGATCTGGCCGGAGTGCGGGGGCTCGCTGAACGCGCCGGCCGCGCACACCTCGATGACCTGTTTCGGGCTGCGCTACTCCCACCCCGAACTCAGCTACGACAGCGCCGCCTTCCCGGGCAGCGGCCAGATGCTGGCCCGCTGGGACGGTACGTATCCGCTGCCCACCTACGAGCAGGACTGGTACACCACGTACTACGGCGGCGCCGGGTTCTTCTCCTCCGGCAGGGGAATCCAGTACTACGTCGACCGGCAGTCGCTGGTGCGCCGGATCGTCGCGGCGGGCACGCCGTCCTCGTTGCCGGTGCGGTTGCTGTGCGGAACCGCGCCGACCATGGCCGGACTGCACAACGAGCACACCGGCCCCTCGGACGGCGCCGTCTTCGTCGCCAGCTGCGCCTCGCAGGAGGGCATCGGCGGGCCGGTGCAGTCGTCGCTGCTGCCGCTCAACCACCTCCAGCTGGGCTGGGCGACGGCCGCCACCGACCGGGTGATCAGCTGGCTCTCCTGACCCGAACGCGCTGCGCCGGAAGCGATCTCGAGGCTGAGCGGTCACGCCGCAGGTGAGGTCAGAGGCGAGGAGCCCGGCTGCGCGGCCGCAGCGGCGCCGTCCAGGTCGACGGGGTCATCGCGACGTCCCAGATCTGCATCATGTCCTCCTCGCCCAGCGAGGTCGGCCGGGTCACGAGCCAGAGGGCCAACTGCCCGCGCGGGACGACGGCGGTGCCCGGCGGCTGACCCTGCACCTGCAGGGACGCCGCGTCGGCGAGCACCACGACGGTGATCACCCCGAGCCGGCGTTCGAGCACCTGGGAGATGCTGCGGGCTACCTGGACGCCGCGATCCCGGGTGCGCCTGGTGATGTTCGAGGCGACCCCGTCGACCTCGAGGCCACGGTGGGTGAGCACCACGTCGGCCCCCTGGCAGCTGACCTGTGCCAGCGCGAAGAAGCCTCCCGGGCCGAGCGCGAGCTGGGTCAGCCCGGCGCCGCGCTCGCCGAGCAGTGTGCCGGGCACGGTGCGCCAGCGATGGTCGCCGGCCCGCTGGGTCGCTCCGCGGATGTCCAGCGGGTCCTCGCGCAGGTCTGCCGGCGCCCTCACCGGGAACTCGGTCTCGGCCGCCTGCATCGGTGACATCGCGGGTATCCGGTGTCGGCCGGTGGCCCTGCGTTGCATCGGCGGCTGGGGTTGTTCCTGGGTTCTTCGCACGCTTTCACCTGTCGGCAGCGGAGGCTGACGCGACAGCGGCCGATCGGGGGTTTGCCGGACGAACTGCTCAGTTCAGTCGGGGAGCACGGTCAGCCGGGGAGCACGGTCAGTCGCGAAGCACGGTCAGTCGCGAAGCGTGGCCAGATGATCGGCGATCCGCTCGATGGCCTCGGAGAGCACCGTGACGTCGGGCAGGGTGACCAGCCGGAAGTGGTCCGGGTCGAACCAGTTGAACCCGGTGCCATGGGTGACCAGCAGCTTCTTGGCGCGCAGCAGATCGATCACGAACGCTTCGTCGTCCTTGATCGGGTAGACCTCGGGGTCGAGCCGCGGGAAGCAGTAGAGCGCCCCTTGCGGCTCGACACAGCTCACCCCGGGGATCTCGTTCAGCAGCCGCGATGCGAGCTTGGACTGCTCGTAGAAGCGCCCGCCCGGCACCACCAGTTCATTGATCGACTGGTAGCCGCCGAGCGCGGTCTGGATCGCGTGCTGCGCCGGCACG
>DAIOVT010000448.1:0-3609 GCA_036758885.1 Kineosporiaceae bacterium | reverse complement strand
AAGATCAGGGTCTCGTTCGGACCGATCGCCCGGCCTGCGCCCCGGCTGCCGTAGGCCAGGTGCGGCGGGATCACCAGGCGGCGGCGTCCGCCGACCTTCATGCCGGCGATGCCCTGGTCCCAACCGGGGATGACCTGACCGACGCCGAGCCGGAAGCCGAGCGGCTGGCCGCGGTTCCACGACGAGTCGAACTCCTCACCACTGGAGAAGGCGACGCCGACGTAGTGGGCGCTGACGTTCTGCCCGGCCGAGGCGATGTCGCCGTCGCCCTCGATCTCGTCGGTGATCAGCAACTCGGTGGGCGGCTCGCCCTCGGGGAAGTCGATCTCGGGTCGTTCGCGGTTGAACGCCATGGTTCTCCTTCGGTGGTGGGACTGGTCGAATCGGATACTTCGGCCCGACGGACGGCCGGTGAACGATCGTCCGCCGGCCGAATGGTCAGGTGACGTCCAGAATGTCGACGACGAGCACCAGGGTGTCGGTGCCGGCGATGCCGAGCAGGAAGCTGCCCTCGGCGCCGTAGCCGTCGTCGGGCGGGACGACGAGCATCACCTGGCTGCCGACGGTCTGCCCGATCAGGCCACGGTCCATGCCCGAGATCACCGCACCGGTGCCGATCTCGAAGGTGAACGCCGGGGTCTTGTCGGTCCAGTTGGTGTCGAACTGCTTGCCACCCGGCCAGAGCACCCCGGTGTAGCGGATGGTGACCTGCTGGCCACGGGCGACCTTGGCGCCCTTACCGGCGATCAGCGGCTGCACCACCATCGACTTCGGCGCGGCCGAGCCCGGGACGGCGATCTTGGGCCGGCCGACCTTGTCGAGGGTCACGGTGGGCAGACCCGCCCGGACGGCGACCTTGTCGCCGGTGGCCCGGTTGATCGCGGTGCGTGCCGAGGTCAGGTCGACCACCAGGACCAGGCTGTCGGTCGGTCCGATGCCGGCGGCGGGACGGCCCTCGAGGCCGAATCCCTCGGTCGGCGGCACCAGCAGCAATACCCGCGATCCGATCGGGGTGTCCACCAGGCCGTTGACCAGGCCGGCCATGTTCTGCGAGGAGTCCAGTACGAAGGTCAGCGGCTTGCGGCCGTAGGTGCTGTCGAACTCCTTGCCGTCGGTGCCGTTGATGCCGACGTACTGCACGGTCACCCGTTGACCGGCCTGGGCCTTGGCGCCGGTGCCGTTGACCAGCACCTTGCGCTCGGTGGCCGCCGTGGACAGCGGTGCGGTGAAGCTGACCGTGGGCTTGCTCTTCACATTGCCGGTCACGGAGATGGAGGCCAGGTCGATCGTCGGCACCGCCGACGACTTCTCGCCTCCGGAGGTTCCTCCCGAGCATCCGGTCAGCAGAGCTGCCAGGCAGATCAGGGTGCTGAGCAGGAGGGCCGACCGCTTGGGTGAACGGCGGGAGACCTGCAGATGAATCGGCGCGTGCATGATGGCGGAAGCCTAGCCCGGCAACCTGGGTCGGCTCACCGAGCGGTGCTCACATGCTCTGGATGAGCCGCTCGACCCGCTCGTCCACCGAACGGAACGGGTCCTTGCAGAGCACTGTGCGCTGGGCCTGGTCGTTGAGCTTGAGGTGCACCCAGTCGACGGTGAAGTCGCGGCGCCGCTCGTGGGCGCGGCGGACGAAGTCGCCGCGCAGTTTCGCCCGGGTGGTCTGCGGTGGCACCGAGGTGGCCTCAAAGATCTCGATGTCGCTGCTCAGCCGGGAGACCAGGCCGCGGCGCAGCATGATGTAGTACAGCCCGCGGGTGCGGTGGATGTCGTGGTAGGCGAGATCGAGCCGGGCCACCCGCGGCGAGGACAGCGGCAGGTCGTGCCGGGCGCGGTACCTCTCCACCATGCGGTGCTTGATAACCCAGTCGATCTCGGTCTCGACCAGCGACAGGTCGCCGGTGTCGACGGCGCGCAGCGCCCGCTCCCACAGTTCCAGCACCCGGTCGGTGATCGGGTTGTGCAGGCCGGCGCCGTCCACGAAGTCCTTGGCCCGTTCCAGGTAGTCGCTCTGGATCTCCAGGGCGCAGGCCTCGCGGCCGTTGGCGAGCCGGACCCGGCGGCGTCCGGTGAGGTCGTGACTGACCTCGCGGATCGCCCGGATCGGGTTCTCCAGCGAACGGTCGCGCATCACCACCCCGGCCTCGATCATCCGCAGCACCAGGTCGGTGGCACCGACCTTCAGCATCGTGGTGGTCTCGGACATGTTCGAGTCGCCGACGATCACGTGCAGCCGCCGGTACCGCTCGGCGTCAGCGTGCGGTTCGTCGCGGGTGTTGATGATCGGCCGGGACCGGGTGGTGGCGCTGGAGACGCCCTCCCAGATGTGGTCGGCGCGCTGGGAGAGGCAGAACACCGCACCCCGCGGGGTCTGCAGCACCTTGCCGGCACCGACGATCAGCTGCCGGGTGACCAGGAACGGGATCAGCACGTCGGAGAGCCGGCCGAACTCGCCGTGCCGGCTGACCAGGTAGTTCTCGTGGCAGCCGTAGGAGTTGCCGGCCGAGTCGGTGTTGTTCTTGAACAGGTACACCTCCCCCGAGATGCCCTCTTCCTGCAGCCGGCGCTCGGCGTCGACGAGCAGGCCCTCGAGGATCCGCTCGCCGGCCTTGTCGTGAATGATCAGCTGCCGGATGTCGTCGCACTCCGGGGTGGCGTACTCGGGGTGCGAGCCCACGTCGAGGTAGAGCCGGGCACCGTTGCGCAGGAAGACGTTGCTCGAACGGCCCCAGGAGACCACCTTGCGGAACAGGTAGCGGGCCACCTCGTCGGGCGACAGCTTGCGCTGCCCCTCGAACGCGCAGGTGACACCGAACTCTGTCTCGATACCGAAGATGCGCCGGTCCATGGCTGCCTCCTGAGGCCGCGTGCGGCTCGAATGTGTCTCGGGCTGCGGATGGGAGTCTGATGCGGACTGTGGGCGTTACTCGTCGTTGAGTTTGCCTGGCTCGGCGTCGGCACCGGGGGGTGCCGGGTCCTTGCCCTGTGCCGCGTCACCCTCGGGCGTGCCGCCCTCGGGAGCCTCGGCGGTCAGCGTGTCGTGCATACCGGGACGCGGGTCGTCGGTCGCGGGCGCGTCGGTGATCGGGTCGTTCGGGGTGAGCAACCGTTCGAGCAGTTCCCCGGACAACCTGCGGAAGGCCCGCCGCGGCCGCTGCCGGTCGAGGATCGCCACCTCGAGCTGGGTCGCGGTCAGGGTGCGGTCGGCGCCACCGTTGGGGTCGCGGCCGAGCAGCGAGACGGCCAGGGTGAGCACCTCGGCCAGGCTCAGCCCGGCCCGCCAGCGTTCCTTCAGCCCCTCGGTGATCGCCTCGGCCTGGCCGCCCATCGCGACGAACGGACCCTCGTCGCCGACCGAGCCGTCGTAGGTGAGCCGGAAGATCTGGTCGGCGTCGGGGACGTCGCCCACCTCGGCGACCGCGATCTCCACCTCCATCGGCTTCGGCTCGCTGGTGAACACCGCACCCAGGGTCTGGGCGTAGGCGTTGGCCAGACCCCGCGCGGTGACGTCGGAGCGGTCGTAGGAGTAGCCGCGCAGATCCGCGTAGCGCACCCCGGCGACCCGGAGGTTCTCGAACTCGTTGTACTTGCCGACCGCGGCGAAGGCGATCC
>DAIOVT010000447.1:0-3629 GCA_036758885.1 Kineosporiaceae bacterium | reverse complement strand
ACGTGCTCGTAGAACCGTCCGGTGCTCAGGTTGCCCTGCACGAGCAGCACCGGTACCCCGTCGGCGGGCCCGTGCTCGAGGTGGTGCATGGTCAGTCGGTCGGTCGTGGTGTCGTGGGCGCTGACGCCAGGCAGAAGCTCCATGTCGGCCATCCTGCCCAGTGCGCTGCCCGCACGCGACCACCGGGCTCCCGGCGGGTCACTCTCCGATCAGGCGCTTGGCGGTCTCGACGTCCAACTCACCCGCGGCCAGCGCGTGCAGCGCGGCCAGCCTCGGGTCGGCCGCGGCGGCCGGTTCGGCCGGTGTGGCGCCGTCCTGGGGCGGGTCGGCCGCTGGAGAGTCCGGCTCGGACGGTTCCGGCCCGCTCGGCTCCGCGGCCTCCGGCTTCGGGGCGGCGGGGGTGGCCAGACCGAGTTTGCCGAGGACCTCGTCGAACCGGGCCCGGGCGGTGGGGTAGCTGACGCCCAGGTGCCGTTCGAGGTCACGCATGTTGCCCCGGGAGCTGAGGAAGACCCGCAACAGGTCGAGATCGCGGTCGTTGAGCGCGCAGAAGTCGCAGGTGCGGAAGTGGCCGGACAGTTCCGTGCCGCAGTTCGAGCAGCCGAGCCGGGTGGTGTGCAGCCGGCTCGAGCAGACCGGGCAGTCCTGCGGCGGGCGGTACCCCTGTCCGTGGTGGTCGTGCTGGTCGTGGTGGCCGGTGGGCTGCTGCGTGGCGGTCATGCCGCCGCTCCGATGCTGTCGGTGCTGAGGGTCACCGAGCTCATCCGCGCCTCGACCTCGAGCCGGTGCCGGCCGGCCCCGACGGTGGCCCGCACCTGTTCCTCGGCGGGTTCCATGGGTACTGATATCCCTTGCGGCAGAATCACCTTGCCCATCCGGTTGTGTGCGGTGACGGTGACGTCGCTGCCGCCGTCCAGCAGCAGTTTCACCGAGGAGCTCTCAGCGGTGATCCGGGAGTCGGCGATCGGGATCACGCTGCCCTTGACCGACGAGGTGATCGCCTCGAGGTCGATCCGGCCGCGCAGCCGTTCCAGCTTCACCGCCACCGCGATCACCCGAAGCCGGACGCCACCGCTCAGCCCGCTGACCTTGAGGTTGGCGCCGGAGCACTCGACGTCCACGGCCAGCTCGGGGTTCACCCTGACCACCAGCCGCTGCTCGGCCCAGGACTTCGCCCAGGCCAGGCCGCGGGGCAGATCGGCGAAGCTGAAACCGGGCCCGTTGCCGCGGGGGAACCCTTCGGAGAAGGGGGTGTCCTGGCTCTCGACGATCATCACGTCACCCTCCCGGCGCACCGTGTGGGTGCCGGTGACGACCAGTTGCGTCACGCTCGGGTCGGCGATCACGTCGACGTTGCGGTAGGCGGCGTGGATCCGGATCGAGTTGACCGGGCCCGTCGAGGTATCGGTGACCGAACTGGCCGCCGACTCCGCCGACGCCTCAAGATCGTCACTTGCCGAACCCCAGGACGGCGCGGGCTCGTGCAGGGTCGCCTCGTCGGGCGCTGCCGCGGGGTCGGCGGTCTCGTCGTCCGGCGCAGCTGCGTCGAGGAGCGGGAGCGCTTGTTCGGGGGTGAGTTCGCCGGACGCGACACGGCGAAGGATCTCTTCCGATGTCATACGTAAAGTAAAAGCTCGGCTTTCAGCAAGAGCAAGATCTAGTTGTCATTCGCGGTCCGGATCATTGAATAGTCTGGATCGCCGTTTCACGGGCGAGCGTCCACAGCCTCTCGACATGGCTCCGTTCGGTGCCCTCGACGCCGATCGAGACCCGGATCGTCCAGCGGCCGTCGAGCAGCGCCGGCGTGACCAGGGCCCGGCCGGAGGCGTTCAGGGCGTGCGCCCAGGCGCGGTTGTGCTCGTCGAGTTCGGCGGCGCTCAGCCCGGCCGGTTCGTGCGCCAGGCACAGGGTCTGCAGCGGCACCGGTGCCATCAGCCGCCACTCGGGCTCGGCGCGCACCTGCTCGGCGAGCCAGGCGGCGTTGGCCAGGTCGCGGCGAAGCCGCTCACGGATCGGTTCGAGCCCGTCGAGACGCAGGTGGAACCAGAGCTTGAGCGAGCGGAAGCGCCGTCCGAGCGGGATGCCCCAGTCCTTGTACTGGGGGACGCCGGCCCGGGCGAGTTCGTCGTCCGCCACCGATCGCAGGTAGGAGGGATTGGTCGACATCACCCGCACCAGGTGGTCGGGGTCGCGCACGTAGAGCAGCGAACAGTCCAGGATCGTGCCCAGCCACTTGTGCGGGTTCCAGACGATCGAGTCGGCCAGCTCGATGCCGGCGGTGCCGGCGCCGACACCGCCGAACAGCGGCCGGCACTCCGGCAGCAGCAGCGCCGAGCCGGCCATCGCGGCATCCACGTGCAGCCACGGACGCACCGCCCCGGTCGCTTCGGTGAACTCGTCGATCGCGGTGACCACCAGCGGGATCGGGTCGAACGAGGTGGTGGTGGTGCTGCCCGAGGTCGCCACGATCGCCGCAGGGACCGCGCCGGTGGCGAGGTCGGCGCGCAGTTGCCCGGACAGGTCGGCGACGTCCATCTCGAAGGTGACCGGGTCGGTGCGCACCTGGTGCAGGTTGTCCAGGCCGAACCCGGCGAGCGCTGCCGCCTTGGCCACCGAGGAGTGCGCCTGGGCGGTGCAGTAGACGATCAGCGGCCGCTGTTGTGCCTGCAGCCCGCCGGCCGCTGCCGAGTACCCGCTGCTGCGTTCGCGCGCGGCGAGCAGGGCGACCAGGGTCGAGGTCGATGCGGTGTCGTGGATCGCCCCGTGCCAGGCCTCGCTGAGACCGCACGCCGATCGCATCCAGTCGGTCATCGCCACCTCGACCTCGGTCAGCGCGGGCGCCGACTGCCAGGTCAGGCCGAGGGCGCCGAGACCGCCGGAGGCCAGGTCGCCGAGCACCGAGGCGAGGGTGGCGTTGCTGGGGAACCAGGCGAAGCTGTTCGGGCTCTGCACCTGGGTCAGCCCGGGGACGACGACGTCGTCCAGATCCTCCAGCACCGCCTGGAACGCCTCGCCGTGCTCGGGCGGGGTCTTCGGCAGTGCGTCGCGGATCTGTCCCGGCCGCACGTCGGCCTGCACCGGCAGTTCGGGCACCCGCTCCCGGTGGTCGGCGATCCAGTCGATCAGGGCGTGCCCGGCGGTGCGGAACTCCTCTGGCGTCATGGGCCCATCCAACCGCGTGGCACCCGGTCCGGCTCAGGTCAGGTGCGCACCGGGGGTTGGACGACGTCCAGCAGCCAGGGCTTGCCCGGCCGGGCCGGGGGCACCGGTTCGACGTCCCAGCGCTGCTGCAGTTGTTCGGCGACCTGGGGCACCGTGCGGGGCTTGCCGCCGTGCAGCAGCAGGTCTCGGGCGATCAGTCCGCGGGTGTGCTTGGCCAGGTGGCTGACCACGGTGCGTCCGGACGGGCCGTCCTGCCAGACCCGCACGGCCGCAACGCGTTCGGCGATCTGCGCGGGTGGCGTCCAGGCGGCGGCGTAGGTCTGCGACCGGCAGTCGACGATCACGCTGCGCTGCTCGGCCCGGTCGACATGGTCGGCCAGCGCCGGGGTCAGTGCGCTCTTCCAGAACCGGGCGAGGCGTTCGACGCCGGGCAGGTCGACGACCATCGAGAGCCGGTAGGGAGGGAT
>DAIOVT010000446.1:0-3639 GCA_036758885.1 Kineosporiaceae bacterium | reverse complement strand
GACGGCCTGCTCGCCGTCCCCGAGGTGACCCTGGCCCGCGACCCGGACGGCGAGAGCGACATCGCCGAGATCGCCGAGCTGGTCACCCGATTGGGTGTCGTCGAGGTCGTCGTCGGTCTGCCGCTGCGGCTGTCCGGAGAAGCCGGACCTGCGGCCGAGGCGGCGCGCAGCTACGCTGAAGCGGTTGCGCGCCGGGTCGAACCGGTTCCGGTGCGGTTGTTGGACGAGCGGTTGACGACCGTCACGGCCAGCCGGAGGATGCGCGACGCGGGTCGTCGGCAACGCGCCCAACGGCAGGTGATCGACCAGGCCGCGGCGGTGGTGCTGCTGCAGACGAGCCTGGACACCGAGCGGGCGACCGGTCGGCCACCGGGTGAGCAGATCCCGGTGCGGGAGCAGGAAGCACCCGGCACGAAGGAGCGTGAGTGAACAACGTGGTTGCCCCGCCCGGCCCCCGTCGTGGCGCGTCCCGTGACGCTCGCCGCCGCCAGGCCCGGGCCCGCCGCACCAGGCTCGTTCTGGTGGCCGGGATCGTCGCTGTCGCACTCGCCGTGGTCGCCGCCTGGTTCACGCTGCGTCCGGTGGTGTCCTCGATGTTCGCCGACAACGACTATCCGGGCCCCGGCTCCGGCTCGGTTCAGGTGACCGTGCCGGAAGGCGCCTCCGGGTCGACCATCGGCCAGGTGCTGCGCGACGCCGGTGTGGTGAAGTCCGCCGGTGCCTTCGTCAGCGCGGCCGCCGACAACGCCAAGGCGGCCGGCATCCAACCCGGCAGCTACGACATGAAGAAGGAGATGTCCGCGGCCGGGGCGCTGGAGATCCTGGTCGATCCGGCCAACCGGGTGGTGCTGAACAAGGTGGTGGTCAAGGAGGGCCAGCGGGTCAGCGACGTGCTGCCCGAGGCGGCCAAGGTGACCGGCATCCCGATTGCCGACCTACAGGCCGCGGCCAAGGACCCGGCCGCGATCGGCCTGCCGGCGCAGGCCGGCGGGCTCGTCGAGGGCTGGCTGTTCCCGGCCACCTACGAGACCGACCCGAAGACCACGGCGGCGAGTCTGCTCGGACAGATGGTGGCCAAGACGGTCGCCGAGCTGACCGAGCTGAACGTGCCCACCACCAAGTGGCACGACGTGATCGTCGAGGCGAGTCTGGTCGAGGCCGAACGCGGGGCGAACCCCGAGGACGCCGGCAAGATCGCCCGGGTGCTCGACAACCGGATGGCCGCGAAGCGTCCGCTGCAGCTGGACACCACGGTCAACTACGTGCTCAACCGGCGCAAGGTCGCCGTCTCCACCGCCGAGACGCAGATCGACTCGCCCTACAACACCTACCGGGTCACCGGGCTGCCCAAGGGCGCCATCTCCAACCCGGGGCTGGTCGCGATCAAGGCGGTGCTCGATCCCACGCCCGGCCCGTGGCTCTACTTCGTGGCGGTCAACCCGGACACCGGCGAGACCAAGTACGCGACCACCGAGGCGGAGTTCTGGAAGCTGACCGAGGAGCTGAACGCGTGGCTCAAGCAGCATCCGGGTCGCTGACCCCGCCACCGAGACGGCGCGCCGCCGTCCTCGGTTCACCGATCGCGCACTCACTCTCCCCGGTGCTGCACCGCGCCGCCTACGCAGCACTGGGCCTGACCGATCGCCGCTATGAGGCGATCGAGCTGGCCGAGCAGGAGCTGGCGGGTTTCATGGCCACCCTGGACGCTTCGTGGTCCGGGTTGTCGCTGACCATGCCGCTGAAACGCGTGGTGCAGCCGCTGCTGGTCTCGCAGTCCGATCTCGCCCGGCAGGTCGGTGCGGTGAACACCGTGGTGCAGCGCGAGGACGGCTGGCACGGGTTCAACACCGACGTGCACGGCATCGTGATGGCGATCCGTGAGGTGGCCGAGCTGCCCCCGATCGATGCCGGGCTGGTGATCGGCGGCGGCGCCACGGCCGCGTCCGCGCTGGGCGCGCTGCACGAACTCGGCGCCCGACGCGCCTCGGTCGCGGTGCGTGCCCCGCAGCGGGCGAGCCATCTGCTCGAGGTGGCCGAGCGGCTCGAGCTGGACGTCGATCTGGTCGGTCTGGACGCCGCGGCGGGGGTGATCGCCGGTCTGGGTCCGGACGCCGTGGTGGTCGCCACCATCCCGGCCTCGGCGGGTGCGGAGCTGAGCGAGGTGCTGGTCACGGCGGCCGCGCCGGATGCGTCCCCGATCCTGCTCGACGTGATCTACGACCCCTGGCCGACCCCGCTGATCTCGGCGTGGGCGCGGGCCGGGCACCGGTGCGCGCACGGCATGGAGATGCTGCTGCACCAGGCCGAGGGCCAGATCAGGCTGATGACGGGGGAACGGGTCGACATCGAGGTGCTGCGCCGGGCCGGGCTGGCCGAACTCGATCGCCGGGCTCACGCCGTGGTGCCCCGGCCGGCCGAGCAACTGTTCGAGCAGCCGGCGGCGAAATCGCTCGATCAGCACTCCTCAACCACGGCCGGGGTTCCGCCGACATAACGATCATGGGGTGGAGGCGGTGAAGTCTCTCGCCGTGCTCCTCCAGGAGGCCGGTCTGGCCGATCCGGAACAGCTGGCGCAGGCGACTGCCGAGCACGAACGCAGTGGCCGGGGTGTCGGCACGATCCTGGTCGAGCAGGGTGTGCTCGCCGAGGCCCAACTCGTGCGGATGCTGGCCCAGCAGATCGGTCTGGAGTTCATCGACCTCGCCGAGGCGAGCATCGATCCCAGCGCGGTCGCCCGGATCGGCGTCCCGCTCTGCCGGCGGCACGTCGTCATGCCGGTCTCGCTCGCCGACGGCCGGGTGCGGCTGGCGATGGCCGATCCCGGCAACGTCTTCGCCCTCGACGACGTGCGTTCGGTGACCGGTATGGACGTAGAGGTGCTGGTCGCCACCCGTCAGGAGGTGCTGGCGGCGATCGACCGGCTGGACCGGGCGGACGCCGTCCTCGACTCCCTGGGTGAGGCCGTCGACGGCGACGACCTGGGCGAGCACGCGGAATCGGGTGAAGGGGCGGACGCCGCCCCGATCGTCCGGTACGTGAACCTGCTGATCACCCAGGGGATCAGCGACGGTGCCTCCGACATCCACATCGAACCCGGCGAGTCGGGTCTGCGGGTGCGCTACCGGATCGACGGCGTGCTGCAGGAGGTGATGCGCTCGCCGCGGGGGATCGCGGCCGGGGTGATCTCCAGGCTGAAGATCATGGCTGATCTGGACATCGCCGTCCGGCGGGTGCCCCAGGACGGCCGGATGTCGGTGACCAGCGGCGGTGTGCGCACCGATCTGCGCATCGCGACCCTGCCCACGGTGTGGGGCGAGAAGGTCGTGATGCGGATCCTGGACAACTCGGCCGCCCGCATGGGTCTGCCCGAGCTCGGCTTCAGCGAGGACAACCTGCGCCGCTTCTCGCGCTCGTTCTGCAAGCCCTACGGTCTGGTGCTGGTCACCGGGCCGACCGGCTCGGGCAAGTCGACCACGCTCTACGCGACGCTGAACGCCATCGCCGGCGACGAGATCAACGTGATCACCGTCGAGGACCCGGTCGAGTACCGGTTGCCGGGCATCAACCAGGTGCAGGTCAACGTCAAGGCCGGGCTGACCTTCGCCGCCGCGCTGCGCTCGATCCTGCGCTCCGACCCCG
>DAIOVT010000445.1:0-3639 GCA_036758885.1 Kineosporiaceae bacterium | reverse complement strand
CTCCCACCAGCGGCCCTGGTGCGGGGTGTCGGGGGTGCCCTCGTACATCACCTGGGTGGCGCCGTTCGCGAGCGGCGCGTAGGTGATGTAGCTGTGCCCGGTCACCCAGCCGACGTCGGCGGTGCACCAGTAGACGTCGGACTCCGGGCGCAGGTCGAAGACGTTGCGGTGGGTGTAGGCCACCTGGGTCAGGTAGCCGCCCGAGGTGTGCAGGATCCCCTTGGGCTTACCCGTGGTGCCCGAGGTGTAGAGGATGAACAACGGGTGCTCGGCGTCCATCGGCTCGGGGGTGTGCTCGGGCGAGGCGGCGCCGACCACGTCGTGCCACCACAGGTCGCGGTCGGCGTCCCAGTCGACGTCCTGTTCGGTGCGCTTGACCACGAGGACGTTCGTGACGGACGGCAGGTCCTTGACCGCCTCGTCGACGGCGGGCTTGAGTGCGGACGGCGCCCCACGCCGGTAGCCGCCGTCGGAGGTGATGACGACCTTCGCCTCGGCGTCCTCGATGCGACTGCGCAGGGCGTCGGCGGAGAAGCCGCCGAAGACCAGCGAGTGCGGTGCGCCGAGTCGGGCACAGGCCAGCATCGCGATGGTGGCCTCGGGGATCATCGGCAGGTAGATCGCGACCCGGTCGCCCTTCGAGATCCCTAGTGCGGCAAGGGCGTTGGCGGCGCGGCTGACCTCGTCCTGGAGCTGGGCGTAGGTGATGGTCCGGCTGTCGCCGGGCTCGCCCTCGAAGTGGATGGCGACCCGGTCACCGTTGCCGGCCTCGACGTGCCGGTCGACGCAGTTGTAGGCGACGTTCAGAGTGCCGCCGACGAACCACTTGGCGACCGGAGCCTCGCTCCAGTCGAGCACCTGGGTCCAGTCGGTGGCCCAGGACAGATGCCGGGCCTGCTTGTCCCAGAAGGCCAGACGATCCGCTGCTGCTTCGTCGTACAGATCGGCCTTGGCCACGGCGTTCGCCGCGAATTCGGGATCAGGCGGGAACCGGCGGCTCTCCTGGGCCAGGTTCTCGATCGCTTCGGACATGTCCGGCTCCTCCTAGAGCGTCTTCGGTCTGTGGTCGAGGCTATCCATTGCTGCCTCGCGTGCCCAGAGATGCACAGGCGAGGCGACCGGGCCCATCGGGAGGGACGGGCCCGGTCGCCGGTCTCGCCAGGTTCTTGCTGTCTGATCGGTCAGGCAGGGACTGTCAGTGCGCGACTGCCTTCTCTGCCCCGGCCCCGGTCAGCGAGCGAACCTCCATCTCGGCGTACTTGGTCGCGTTCGGCACCTCCTTGCTGGTGACCGAGCCCAGCCAGCCCAGGAAGAAGGCCAGCGGGATCGAGACCAGACCGGGGTTCTCCAGCGGGAACCAGGAGAAGTCGATGTTGGTGTTGGTGATCATCGAGGCGGACTTGCCGGTCGCGTCGACCTTTCCGGAGACGACCGGGGAGAAGATGATCAGACCGACCGCGGAGATCAGACCGCCGTAGATGCTCCAGACGGCGCCGCGGGTGGTGAATCTCTTCCAGAACAGCGAGTACAGGATCGTCGGCAGGTTCGCCGATGCGGCCACCGCGAAGGCGAGTGCCACCAGGAAGGCGATGTTCTGATCCTTGGCGAGCATGCCGCCGAGGATGGCGATCACCCCGATCACGATCGCCGTTCGCCGGGCCACCTTGACCTCGTCGTCCGGATTGATCTGACCCTTCTTGATCACGTGCGAGTAGATGTCGTGCGCGAACGATGCCGATGCGGTGATGGTCAGGCCGGCGACCACGGCCAGGATCGTCGCGAACGCCACGCCGGCGATCAGGCCGAGCAGCACCTCGCCACCGAGTTCGTAGGCGAGCAGCGGGGCAGCGGCGTTGGCCTTGCCCGGGGCGGCGTTGATCTTGTCCGGTCCGACCAGCCACATCGCGCCGTAACCGAGGGTCAGGGTGAACAGGTAGAACAGGCCGATCAGCCAGATCGCCCAGACCACGCTGCGCCGGGCCTCCTTGGAGGTCGGCACGGTGTAGAAGCGCATCAGCACGTGCGGCAGACCGGCGGTGCCGAGCACCAGGGCCAGCGACAGCGAGATGAAGTCGATCTTGCTGAGCGTGTTCTTGCCGTACTTCAGGCCCGGGTTGAGCACGGCGTCGGCGGCGTGCGGAGCCTTCTGCGGGTTGGCCATCACGGCGTCACCGAGCAACTGGGAGAAGTTCAGGCCCGCCTTGCCGAGCACCCACACCGACATCACCAGGGCGCCGGCGATCAGCAGTGCGGCCTTGATCATCTGGACGTAGGTGGTGCCCTTCATGCCGCCGATCAGCACGTAGACGATCATCAGGATGCCGACCACGGCGATCACCATGTTCTGCCCGACGGAACCCGAGATGCCGAGCAGCAGGTTCACCAGACCACCGGCACCGGCCATCTGGGCGAGCAGGTAGAAGAACGAGACGGCGAGCGTCGACACCGCGGCCGCGGTGCGGACCGGCCCCTGACGCAGCCGGAAGCTGAGCACGTCGGCCATCGTGAACTTGCCGGTGTTCCGCAGCAGCTCGGCGACCAGCAGCAGCGCCACCAGCCAGGCCACCAGGAACCCGATCGAGTACATGAAGCCGTCGTAACCCTGCAGGGCGATGGCTCCGGCGATACCGAGGAACGATGCCGCCGACAGGTAGTCGCCGGCGATCGCGATGCCGTTCTGCCGGCCGGTGAAGGCCCGGCCGCCGGCGTAGTAGTCGGCCGCGGAACGGTTGGTCCGGGACACCCGGATCACGATGATCAGCGTGAAGATGACGAAGAGGATGAAGATGCCGATGTTGATGTAGCGGTTGCCGACCATGGGGGCTGCGGCGGCAACGGTTCCGGTGAGAGCGGCGGCGGTCATCGTGCGGCTCCTTCGATGCGCGCCCGCAGGGCATCGGCGGCGGGGTCGAGCTCGTGGTCGGCCCAGCGCGCGTAGTACATGGTGATCGCGAAGGTCGAGACGAACTGCAGCAGGCCGAGGATCAGCCCGATGTTGATGTTGCCGAACACCTTGGTGGACATGAATCCGGGGGCGAAGGCGGCGAGCAGGACGTAGAGGAAGTACCAGATCAGGAAGCCCACCGTGGTGGGGAAGACGAAGCGGCGGAACTTGCTTCGCAGCGCGTCGAACTCGGCGCTGTTCTGGGTCTCCTCGTAGACGGTGGTGGTGGTGCCGGGCGGTTGGCCCTGGGGTTCATCGGTGACGGACACGAGACCTCCCTCTCGTGACGCGGCCCGTCGGTGGGTCGCGTCGTTGTGGATGGCCGGAGCTGAATACCGGCTGTGTGACCGTGCTCACTGTGCCCAGTGAAGGACGTCACTTTGTAGGGGTAGTTCGTGCGGTGCGGTCAACGGGCGAACGGCCGCGGTGTGCGGCGCGTGCGGCTTCGGCGAACGGTGGGTCAGCCGCGACGAATGGACGTCGAGCCGCTCAGCGCCGCCCCAGACCGAGCGACTCGGGGGTGTGCAACCGGATCAGCGTCTGGTCGGCGTCCACCGGGGCGCTGGCCGGGGTGGCCAGCGAGACCAGGATCATCGTCGCGAAGGCGATCGGCACCGACCAGGCGGCCGGCTGGGCGAGCAGCGCCTCACCGAGCGGCAAACCGGTGCGTCCGGTAAGGGTGAACACGGTGGCCA
>DAIOVT010000444.1:0-3660 GCA_036758885.1 Kineosporiaceae bacterium | reverse complement strand
GCGGGGTGCGTACGGACGGCGACGTCGAGACCGCGGTCGGTGCCGGCGCCGACGCGCTCGGCCTGGTGCTGACCACCAGCCCCCGCGAGGTCGAGGCCGCCGCCGCGGCCGGTCTGCGCGACCTGGCCAAGACGCTGGACCCGGCCGTGCTCACCGTCGCCGTGGTCCGCAAGGACCCGATCGAGCAGGTGCTGCAGCGGGCCGTCACCGCCGGGGTGGACGCCGTGCAACTGCACGGCACCTACACCACCGAGGACGTCGCCCGGTTGCGCGAGGCGGGTCTGGACGTGATTCGGGCCACCGTCGTGCGTGCGGGGTCCCGGCCGGAGGAACTGCGGGTCGGGCTGCTCGGCGAGCAGTACCTGCTGCTCGACTCCCCCGAGGCGGGCTCCGGAATCCCTTGGGATCTGACCACTTTGGCGTCCGGCTCCCCCGGCGGCCGGTGGTTGCTGGCCGGCGGGCTGACCCCGGCCACGGTGGCAGCGGCGATCGCCGCGGTGCGACCCTGGGGCGTCGACGTCTCCTCCGGCGTGGAGAGCAGCCGCGGCGTCAAGGACCATGACCTGATCCGCGCCTTCCTGGCCGCGGCCCGGGTAGAGCCCAGAAGGGACACCACTTCATGCGAGGCACCAGCACGTTCCGCAACCAGCTGAGGGTCGTCGCGCTCGTGGCCGGCGCACTGGTCCTGGCGGCCTGTGGCGGCGGCGGTTCGACCAGCTCGAGCTCGGCCGCGAGCAGCAGCGGCGCCGGCAGTTCGTTGATCGACAGCGCCCGCTGCGAGCGGAACCGCGCCGCCGGAACGATCACCTACATCTCCGGTTACGGCTACTCCGCCAGCGCCGGTCAGCTGGACGTGTTCGTGGCCAAGCAACTCGGCTACTTCGACCAGCTCTGCCTCAAGGTCGAGATCAACGCCTCCGGCGCGAACGGCCAGCAGCTGGTCGCCGCCAACCAGGCCCAGTTCACCTCGCTCGGTTCGGCGTCCGACGTCATGCTCTCGGCGGCGAACAGCAAGAACCTCAAGGCGATCGCCACCTACGGCACCCAGCCGCCGTTCGCGATCTTCGCCAACGAGAAGATCAAGTCGTTGAAGGACCTCGAGGGCGGCACCCTGGGCTACTTCATCAACCTGACCCCGATCGCCTCCGCGATGCTCGAGGCGGCCGGGGTCGACGTCTCCAAGGTGAAGCTGGTCAAGATGACCAACTACGACCCGACCGTGGTGCCCCGCGGCCAGGTCGACGCGATCGTCGGCTACGCCTCGAACCAGGTGCAGACGCTGCGGGCGATGAACCTGCCGTTCACCGAGTTCCTGCCCGAGCAGTTCGGGGTCAACGGCACCTACAACGTGGCCGAGGTGAACACCCAGTTCCTGGAGAAGAACCGCGCCGTCGCCGCCGACTTCATGCGGGCCGGCATGAAGGCCGCCGAACTCTGCCTCGCCGACGAGGCCCAGTGCGTCGACATCGTGGCCAAGCTCGCCGCGGAGAACAACCAGGGCGCCGCCTTCCCCGAGGAACAGCTGGCCCGTACCTGGAAGGTGGAGTCGCAGTGGGTGCGCGACTCCGCCGGTGGCGATCCCGGGGTGCAGACCGCGGCGATGTGGCAGCCCGAGTACGAGCTCGTGCAGAAGTACACCGACGCCAAACTGCCGCCGCTGGCCGACATGATGGACAACGAGCTGGTCGCCGGTCTCTACCAGGACGGCAAGCTGCAATGGCCGGGACAGTAGTGGATCACCCTGCGGCGCAAGACTTTCCGGCCGTCCGGGTGAGCAAGGTGGTCAAGGCGTTCGGCGACCAGAGGTCACGGGTGACCGTTCTCGACGGCCTCGACCTGCCCGTGCGCGTCGGCGAGTTCGTCTCGGTGATCGGCCCCAGCGGCTGTGGCAAGTCGACCCTGCTCCGGATCGTGGCCGGGTTGATCCCGGCCGACTCCGGCGAGGTCACCGTGCACGGCGAGCAGGTGCAGGAGGCGACCCGGGAGAAGCTGATCGGGCTCGTGCCGCAGTCGCCCGCGCTGCTGCCCTGGCGCACCGTGCTGGACAACGTCAGGCTGCCGCTGCGGGTCAACCGGAAGGCGCACCTGGGCCGCGACCTGCCCGACCCCCGGCAGCTGCTGGCCGAGTTCGGTCTGGCCGACGCCGTCGACCGGTACCCGAGCCAGCTCTCCGGCGGCATGCAGCAGCGCGTCGCCATCGCCCGGGCGTTCGCCTTCGACCCGGCGATCCTGCTGATGGACGAGCCGTTCTCCTCGCTCGACGAGCTGACCCGGGACCGGCAGCGGCTGAGCCTGCTGGACTTCTGGCAGTCCAACCGCAAGTCGGTGCTGTTCGTGACGCACGCGGTCCCCGAGGCGATCGTGCTCTCCGACCGGATCGTGGTGATGGCGCCGCGGCCGGGCCGGATCGCCGCGATCGTGGACGTCGACCTGCCCCGGCCGCGCACCCAGGACTCCTACGCCACCGAGGAGTTCCGGCAGCTGGAGGCCACGGTGCGGGGCCACCTCCAGCAGGCCACCAGGTCGGCGGCGTGAGCACCGGAACCGCAGGCGACCCGAGGACACGCACCCTGC
Source organism: Kineosporiaceae bacterium (assembly GCA_036758885.1). GTDB lineage: Bacteria > Actinomycetota > Actinomycetes > Actinomycetales > Kineosporiaceae > DAIOVT01. Next base: position 1,086 of record DAIOVT010000444.1, on the reverse strand, counting down.
AGATCGGGCAGTGGCTGCCGGCGCTGATCACGTTCGCGGTGGCCGCCGGGCTCTGGGAGTTCGTCGCGATCCGCAACCCGTACGTGGTGCCCCGGATCGGTGACGTGCTGGGCAGTCTGCGGGACAACCCGCGGATGTACGCGGAGAACTTCCTGGTCACCCTGCAGGAAATCGCGATCGGCGCCGGCGCCGGCATCCTGTTCGGCTTCCTGATCGCGATCGTGATGGCCGAGTTCGACCTGGCCGAGCGCGCCCTGATGCCGCTGGTGATCATCCTGATGGTCACCCCGGTGGTGGCCATCGCGCCGGCCCTGGTCGTCGCCTTCGGCTTCGGCATGCTGCCGAAGTACATCGTCACCGCGCTGGTGGTCTTCTTCCCGATGCTGGTCAACTCGCTCGCCGGGCTGCGGGACGTCGATCCCCGGGCCCTGGAGGTGATGCGCACCCTGCACGCCGGCCGCTGGGAGATCTTCCGCCACCTGCGCTTCCCGTCGTCCATGCCCTTCGTCTTCGCCGGCCTGCGCATCGCGTTGCCGCTGTCGGTGGTCGGCGCCGCGGTCGCCGAGTTCGTCGCGGCCGGCCAGCAGGCCGGCCTCGGCTCCCTGCTGACCACCTCGGCCGCCCAGGCGAACCTGCCGGTGACCTGGGCGAGCATCGCCCTGCTCTGCCTGGTCGGGGTGCTGCTGGTCGGTCTGCACGCCGTCGTCCGGCGCCGGGTGCTGTGGTGGAACGAGACCAACTGATGCGCAGACCAACTGATGCGCAAGCTGATGAGGAGATCCCCCGTGCGCAACCTCAGGTTCGGCCTGTTCGAGAACCCGCAGAGCAACGACTCCGGCACCGCCACCTGGCGGCACCCCGAGAACCAGCGGCACCACTTCGACACCCTGGACTACTGGCGCACGATCGCCGGCATCTGTGAGGACGCCGGCCTCGACTTCCTCTTCCTGGCCGACGCCTGGGGCTGGTCGGAGGTGAACGGGGTACGCCCCGACATCGCCACGATCGAGGCACTGGACCTGCCCCGGCTGGACCCGGCGGTGCTCGCCGGCGCGCTGCTGGCGTTCACCGAACGCCTGGGCATCG
>DAIOVT010000443.1:0-3661 GCA_036758885.1 Kineosporiaceae bacterium | reverse complement strand
TTCCGCCGTGTCGTCCGCGACTTCGCCGAGAAGGAGATCGGCCCGCACGTGGCGGAGTGGGACAGGGCGCACCACTTCCCGGTCGAGACGGTGCAGAAGATGGGCGAGCTCGGCCTGATGGGGCTGACCGCGCAGGAGCAGTACGGCGGTGCCGGCGGTGACTTCACCTCGCTCTGCCTGGCCATCGAGGAGATCGGCCGGGTGGACCAGTCGATGGGCATCACCCTCGAGGCCGCGGTCGGGCTCGGCATCAACCCGATCCAGACCTTCGGCACCGAGCAGCAGAAGCAGCAATGGCTGCCCGACCTGGTCGCCGGCCGTGCCCTGGCCGGCTTCGGGCTGACCGAGGCCGAGGCCGGTTCGGACGCCGGCGCCACCCGCACCCGGGCCGTGCTCGAGCCCGGGCCCGATGGTTCGCCGGACGGCGCCCACTGGGTGGTCGACGGCAGCAAGCAGTTCATCACCAACTCGGGCAGCAGCATCACCTCTCTGGTCACCGTGACCGCCCGGACCGGCACCCGGGAGAACGGCAGCCCCGAGATCTCGGCGATCGTCATCCCTTCCGGCACACCGGGTTTCACGGTCGAGCCGGCCTACGACAAGCTCGGCTGGCACGCCAGCGACACCCACCCGCTGAGCTTCGCCGGCTGCCGGGTGCCGGCCACCAACCTGCTCGGCGAACGCGGTCGCGGGTTCGCCCAGTTCCTGGCGATCCTGGACGACGGCCGGGTCGCCATCGCCGCGTTGGCCGTCGGTCTGATCCAGGCCTGTCTGGACGAGTCGCTGCGCTACGCGAAGGAGCGCCAGTCGATGGGCGGCCCGATCGGACGCAAGCAGGCGGTCGCCTTCCAGATCTCCGACCTCGAGGTGATGCTCGCCGGGGCCCGGCTGCTCACCTATCGCGCGGCCGTCCTGAAGGACGCCGGCACCGAGACCGCGGCGTCCATGAAGACGTTCAAGCGGGCCGCTGCCGTGGCCAAGCTGTACGCGACCGAGTCGGCCGTCCGGGCGACCCGGATCGCCACCCAGATCTTCGGTGGCTACGGGTTCATGGAGGAGTACCCGGTGGCCCGGTTCTACCGCGACGCCAAGATCCTCGAGATCGGCGAGGGCACCTCCGAGGTGCAACGCTTGGTCATCGCCCGGGCTCTCGGGCTCCCTGTCGAATAGGGCGGAGTGAACGTCATGGTCGACGACGCGACAGATCACCCGAATGGCGCGACCGGTGGCACTGCGGACGGCACCACCGCCGGCGCCGATGCGCAACCCCGGCGGATCACCCAGCGCGGCCTGTGGTTCGAGGAGTTCGAGACCGGGGTGATCTACGAGCACCGCCCCGGACGCACCGTCACCGAGGCCGACAACGTGCTGTTCACGACGCTGACGATGAACACCCAGCCGCTGCACCTCGACCAGGCGGCCAGCGAGGCCCTGCCCCCCTTCCACGACCGGCTGGTGAACTCCATGTTCACCCTCTCCACCCTGGTCGGGCTCTCGGTCGCGCAACTCACCCAGGGCACCATCGTGGCCAACCTCGGCTTCTCCGAGATCGCCTTCCCGGCCCCGGTGCGGCACGGCGACACCCTCTACGCCGAGACGCTGATCCTCGACAAGCGGGTCTCGTCCTCACGCCCCGGCGAAGGGATCGTCGCCATGCAACACACCGCCCGCAACCAGCGCGGTGAGGTGGTCGCCGTGGCGACCCGCAAGACCCTGGTGCGGATGCAGCCGGGTGATGCTCGATGAACACCCCGGCGACGGACGCAGGTGCCCCGTGGGCCCCCGGACCGGCCTGGCTGTTCTGCCCGGCCGACCGGCCGGACCGCTACCCCAAGGCCCTGGCCGCGGCAGACGTGGTGCTGCTCGACATCGAGGACGCCGTCGCCCCGAACCGTAAGCAGGCCGCCCGGCAGGCGCTGCGCGACCTGCGCCGCGGCGGTCTTCTGGACGACGCTCGCACCGTCGTCCGGATCAACTCCTTCGGCAGCCCGGACCATGCGGCGGACGTCGTCCTCGCCGGCGAACTGGCCCTGCCCCGGCTGATGCTGGCCAAGACCGAGAGCGCCGCCGAGCCCTGCGGACTCGCCGCCGACGTGATCGTCCTGCTGGAGACGCCGCGCGGTGTCGAGAACGCCGGTGAGATCGCGGCGGCGGTCAACGTGATCGCGGTGATGTGGGGCGCCGACGACCTGGTCGCCGGGCTGGGCGGCACGTCGAGCCGGTTCCCGCAGGGCCACTACCGCGACATCGCCCGCTTCGCCCGGTCCCGGGCGTTGGTGGCGGCCAAGGCGCACGGCCGGCTCGCGATCGACGCGGTGCACATGGACATCGGCGACGTCGACGGTCTGGCCGCCGAGTGCGAGGACGCCGTGGCGGTCGGCTTCGACGCGACCGCGGCGATCCACCCCGGACAGGTGCCGGTGATCCGAGCGGCCTACGCCCCGTCGGCCGAGCAGATCGATTGGGCACGAAGGCTTTTGACACAGGTAGGAGATGACCGGGGAGTGACGACGTTCGAGGGCCGGATGGTCGACGGCCCGATCTACGCCCAGGCCGAGCGGGTGCTCCGGCTCGCCGCACCGGCCGGGTCGGAGCCGGGCGGGGTGGCGTGATGGAGTCGTTGCGCGATCTGGTCGCCGAGCTCTCGCAGCGGACGGCGACCGCCCGGCAGGGTGGCAGCGAGGCGTCCCGGCGGCGGCACACCGACCGCGGCAAGTTGCTGGTGCGTGACCGGGTCGACCGGTTGCTCGACGCGGGATCGCCGTTCCTGGAACTGTCCCCGCTGGCCGCCTACGGCATGTACGGCTCCGGTCCCGAGGACACCGGGGCGGTGCCGAGTGCCGGCATCGTCACCGGTATCGGCCGGGTGGCCGGTCGCGAGGTGATGGTGATCGCCAACGACGCGACGGTGAAGGGCGGCACCTACTACCCGCTGACGGTGAAGAAGCACGTTCGCGCGCAGACGATCGCGCAGGAGAACCGGCTGCCCTGCATCGCCCTGGTCGACAGTGGCGGCGCCTTCCTGCCGATGCAGGACGAGGTCTTCCCGGACCGCGAGCACTTCGGCCGGATCTTCTACAACCAGGCCACCATGTCGGCGCTGCACATCCCGCAGATCGCCGCGGTGATGGGGTCCTGCACCGCCGGCGGCGCCTACGTCCCGGCGATGTCCGACGAGACCGTGATCGTGCGGAACCAGGGCACGATCTTCCTCGGCGGCCCCCCTCTGGTGAAGGCGGCGACCGGCGAGGTGGTCACCGCCGAGGACCTGGGCGGCGGTGACGTGCACGCCCGGGTCTCCGGGGTGGTCGATCATCTGGCGGACGACGACGCGCACGCCCTCGACATCGTCCGGTCGATCACGGCGACGCTCGACCGGCCCACCCCCTCGATCGTGCCCGGCCCGGTCGAGGAGCCCCTGGAGGACCCGGCCGGGCTCTACGACGTGGTGCCCACCGACACCCGCACGCCGTACGACGTCCGCGAGGTGATCCGCCGGATCGTCGACGGCTCGCGGCTGCAGGAGTTCAAGCGGCTCTACGGCGAGACGCTGGTCTGCGCCTTCGCGCACATCCACGGCTACCCGGTGGGGATCCTGGCGAACAACGGCATCCTGTTCTCCGAGTCCGCGCTGAAGGGCGCGCATTTCATCGAGCTGTGC
>DAIOVT010000442.1:0-3676 GCA_036758885.1 Kineosporiaceae bacterium | reverse complement strand
GGGAGGATGTACCGATGGCTGAATTGGTCGTGATCGGTTCCGGGGAAACGGCTCCGGCGATGCTGCGCACCCACCGCTCGACGTTGGCAGCGGCCGGTGTCGGCCCGGGCCCGGCGGTCTTCCTGGACACTCCGTTCGCCTTCCAGGTGAACGCCGGGCAACTCGTCTCGACGATCGAGAGCTACTTCGCGACCTCCGTCGGCACCCCGATCGCGGCGGTGCGCTGGCCCGCGACCGGTCCCGCCGGGACCGAACGCGCCCTGGCCGATCTGGAGTCGGCGCGCTGGATCTTCGCCGGCCCGGGCAGTCCCAGTTACGCGCTACGGCACTGGCACGACACCCCCGTGCCGCGGACGCTCCGGCAACGGGTGGAGTCGGGGGCGAGCGTGGTCTTCGGCTCGGCGGCGGCCTGCACCTTGGGCAGCCACTGCATACCCGTCTACGAGATCTACAAGGCCGGCGCCGAACCGCAGCTGCTGCCCGGGCTGGACCTGCTCGCCGCCGTCACCGGACTGCGCGCGATGGTGGTGCCGCACTTCAACAACGCCGAGGGCGGTCGCTACGACACCCGGTTCTGCTACCTGGGGGCGGAACGCCTGGCACTGCTCGAGGCGACCCTGCCCGAGGGCACCGGCGTGCTCGGTGTCGACGAGCACACAGCGCTACGGATCGACCTGGAGACCCGGCTGGCCCGGGTCGAGGGAGTGGGATCGGTCACCGTGCGACACCGGGGCGCCGAGACGGTGCTGCCCTCCGGCGGGGAGATCACGCTGGGCGACCTGGCCCTGATGCTGCACACCGGGATGTCAGCGGGCCCGCCCGGCCCGCCGGCCGTGGCCGAGCCGGCCCGGGGCGACGACGGCGCCCTCGCCGCGCCGTCCAGGACGTCGTTCGGTACGTCGGACGGCACGCCGTCCGGGCCTGCGGCCGCGCTTGCGGACGGGGCCCCGCCGCCGACCCTGGAACGCGAGGCGAACCGGATCGGCGAGCGCTTCGAGAGCGCCTTCCGCGCCCGTGACGTGGCCGGATGCGTCGACGCGGCACTGGAGTTGCAGCAGACGATCGTGGACTGGAGCAGCGACACCGACCAGAACACGCACGCCGCCGACGCGCACCGGCTGCTGCGCCGCATGCTGCTGCGGCTCGGCGAACTCGCCGGCGATCCGGGCGCGGTCGCCGCCCGCCTCGGTGAGGTGATCTCACCGTTCGTGCGGGCGCTGCTCGACGTGCGCCGGCGCGCCCGCGCAGACCGGCAGTTCGACATCGCCGATTCGGTGCGGGACGCCCTGACCGAACTACGGGTCGAGGTACAGGACCGTCCGGAGGGGGTTCACTGGCGGCTGGACCCAGGTACTCTCGAAGAGCCTGTTGGGGGCATGGTCGAGCCCTGAGTCATCGCAGGTGAACGCGGGGTGATGGCTCGAACTCGACGCGAACTCGGTTCGGGCGCGCAGCCCCGGTCGATCACTCGAATCCGCTCAGGCATCGGGCAGGATTCGGTAAGGATCTTCCCCCAGGACCCGCTCGGGCGGGGACGATCGATCATCACCGAGGAGGAGCGAAGGACGTGGCTGGACCGTGGCCCGCCCGCATGGTGAACCCCATTCGGCATTACGCCTGGGGTTCACCGACGGTGCTGGCCCGGTTGCAGAGCCGGCGTCCCACCGGTGAGCCGGAGGCCGAGCTCTGGATGGGCGCGCACGCCAGCGCACCGTCCGGTCTGGACCTGCCCGGCGGCGAGGTGGCCCTCGACGCGGCCATCGCCGCCGACCCCACCGACCTGCTCGGCCGTCAGGTGCACGAGCGGTTCGGCGACCGGCTGCCGTTCCTGATGAAGATCCTGGCGATCGCCGCGCCGCTGTCGCTGCAGGTGCATCCGAGCGCCGAGCGGGCCCGTCGGGTCTTCGAGGGCGAGGAGGAGGGTCTCGACGGGCACCGCTACGTCGACCCGTTCCCCAAGCCCGAGCTGCTCTACGCGCTGGAGCCGATCGACGCGCTCTCCGGTTTCCGCGAGGGCGCCGAGGCGGTCGGGCTGCTGACCGGCCTGGCCGGCGAACGCACCGGCCGGCTGGCCGCGATGCTGCAGACCCCGCGCTCCGACCGGCCCCAGGACCACCCGATGGAGCGCGTGCTGCGGGAGCTGGTCACCTGGCCCGACGGCGACCGCGCCGACCTGGTCAAGGAGATCGTCACCGGCGCCCGCCGGCTGCTGGTCGAGGCCGGCCCGCTGCGCTCGTACTCGCTGCCGCCGGCCGACCGCCGCGCCTATCTGTGGGCCTGCCGGCTGGCCGAGAGCTACCCGGCCGACCCGATGGTGGCGGCGCCCTTCCTGCTCGGCCTGGTGCGGCTCGACCCGGGCCAGGTGCTCTACACCCCGGCCGGCGCACCGCACGCCTACCTGACCGGGCTCGGCGTCGAGATCATGGCCAACTCCGACAACGTGCTCCGCGCGGGTCTGACCCCCAAGGAGATCGCCGTCGAGGAGATGCTGCACGTCGTGGACGGCGACTCCCGGCCGCTGCTGGACGTGCCGTTCCGCTGGCTCAGCCCGTACGAGGTGGCCTGGACGCCGCCGGCGGAGGAGTTCCAGCTCTCCCGGATCTGGATGACCGACACCGCCCCGGTGACCGCGTTCCCGGGGATCGCCGGGCCGCAGATCCTGCTCTGCACCTCCGGCCCGGTGCAGGTGCGCAGCGCCGGTTCCGTGCTCACCCTCGAGCCCGGAGAGTCGGCGTTCATCGGAGCGTCCGGGGGCGGCGCGATCTCGCTGACCGGCCCGGGCGAGGTGTTCCGGGCCAGCGCCGGCGGGCAGCGGCTACCCGGCTGAACCGTCCGGTGCAGTGCTACCGGAGGGCGCACCGAACCAGCGCTCGCGATCGAGCGTGCAGACGATCTCGGTGGTCGGCCGGGTTCCGGGCGTGGCCGGGACGTCGATCCAAAGGCCTTGCCGGAAGCCGCATTTGGCCAGCACCCGTAGCGAGCGATGGTTGCGGTGGTCGGGTGCGGCGAGAAACCGCGGTGCGTCCGGATAGGCCTCGAGCAGCACGTCGCGGACGAACGCCCAGATCGCCGCGGTGCCGATGCCACGGCCGGTCAGCTCGGGTTCGCCGATCAGGTAGTCCAGGCCGATCGCCTCGGTGTCACCGGCCTTGACCGCGTAGTCGTCCTCGTCGCGCAGCCGGTAGGCCTGCACGAAACCGATCCGCTCTCCGCCCAGCGTGATCAGCCACATCCGGGTCGTCGCCTGCGGGCCGAACCGGTCGCCGTAGCGGGCCCTGGCCTCCTCGACGTCGGCCGGTGCACCGGCGAACCAGGGCTGGGCGTGCGCCGCGTTCTGCCAGCGCACCCGATCGGCCAGATCGTTCTCGGTCATCGACTGGAACCCCGGAATCCCTTGGGCCACAACGGATTCGCTCGTCATGCTCAGGTCGAGCCGGAAGCTTGCCGGGTCGCCCGACAGGTCGGCGGGCAGCAACGCCCGGCCCAGCAGGCCGGCCGGTATCTCGGGGACGGCGCCCGCCAGCGCGCGCAGCACCGCCGGCACGATCGGATCCCCCGGGCCGCCGGCCGAACCGGAGCAGATCGCGTCTTGGTCCGCGGCGGTGGACCGCACGACCCAGTTCAGGCTCTGTGTCATCGATTCCGTGCCATCAGTTCGGTGCCATCGGTTCGGTGC
>DAIOVT010000441.1:0-3692 GCA_036758885.1 Kineosporiaceae bacterium | reverse complement strand
CGAGCTCGTCGCACGGCTCCCGGCAGCCCCCTCTGCTGGTCGTCGTCCATGAGGGCGATGGTCTCATGCACGACTGGGCGGGGCCTGGGTTCGGCGCAGAACCGGTGCTCAGGTGCTGATGTAGGCGGTGAGGTGGTCCCGCTCGCTCTGCAGTTCACCGATCCGGTGCTTGACCACGTCACCGATGCTGACGATGCCCGCCATCCGGTCGCCCTCCAGCACCGGCACGTGCCGGATCCGGCGCTCGGTCATCATCACCATCAGGTCCTCGAGCTGGGCCTCCGGGCCACAGGTGTAGACCTGCACGGTCATGATCGTCGAGACCGGCTCGTCGAGCAGGCTCGGCCCACGCGCCTGGAGCTGGCGGACGACGTCCCGCTCACTGACGATCCCGGCCACGTCGGTGCCCTCGCGGGAGACCACCAGGGCACCCACCCGGTGCTCGGCCAGCAGGTCCAGCAGGTTCGACACCGTGGCATCGGGTCTGACGGTGACGACCAAGTCACCCTTTCCGCGCAGAACGTCGTTGATCCGCATGTGGGGTACCTCCGCAAGGGTCCGTCTTTGTTCGACGGTACCCAGCGGCGCAGCGTGGAGGAACCCCCGCTCCGGGGGGTTCCCCCGGTGAACCCAACGGCGGCCCGCCGGCCGGGTCCCGGATCAAGTACCGGATCAGGTCCCGGATCAGGTCCCGGATCAGGTCCCGGATCAGTACGGAGCAAACCCACAGCTCACCGTCGCGTTCCGCCCCCGGCACGGGCAGAATCAGCCGGGTGACCCGAGGGAGCGTTCACAGCGAGCCGCGGATGCGGCGCGAGAAGAGGGAGATATGACCGTGACCACCACCACTCCGCCGTACCAGGTGACCAACCCCGCCACCGGCAAGGTCCTCGAATCCTTCCCGTACGCCACGGACGCCGAGGTCGAGCAGGCGCTGGCCAGCACCGAGGCGGCCTACCAGGAGTGGCGATCCCGCACCGTCGAGGAGCGCGCCGCCGTCGTCAGCAAGGTGGCCGAGCTCTTCGCCGAGCGGTCCGCCGATCTGGGCGCCCTGATCCAGACCGAGATGGGCAAGCAGCTGTCCTCCGGGATCGGCGAGGCCGAGTTCAGCGGCGAGATCTTCAAGTACTACGCCGACTCCGGTCCCGCCCTGCTGGCGCAGACCGATCTGCCCGGCCACGAGGGCAAGGCCCGCATCGAACGGCTGCCGATCGGTGCCGTGCTCGGGGTCATGCCCTGGAACTACCCGTACTACCAGGTGGCCCGGTTCGCCGCGCCCAACCTGATCGCGGGCAACACGGTGCTGCTCAAGCACGCCGAGAACTGTCCGACCTCGGCGCTGGCGATCGCCCAGATCATGAAGGACGCCGGGGTACCCGACGGCGTCTACGTCAACCTCTTCGCGACCCACGAGCAGATCGCCTCGATGATCGCCGACAAGCGGGTCCGCGCGGTCTCGCTGACCGGCTCGGAGCGGGCCGGCACCATCGTCGCCGAGACCGCCGGCCGCAACCTGAAGAAGGTCGTGCTCGAGCTCGGCGGCTCCGACCCGTACATCGTGCTGGACACCGACGACGTGGCTGCTGCGGCCGAGACCGCATGGACCACCCGCATGGAGAACGTCGGTCAGGCCTGCAACTCGAACAAGCGGCTGATCGTCATGGACGACATCTTCGACGACTTCGTCGCCGCGCTCACGGCTCAGGCATCGGCGATGACGCCGCGCGCCGAGGGCGACGACTCGAGCACCTCCTACTCGCCGATGGTCTCCCGCAAGGCGGCCCAGGGGCTGCTCGAGCAGGTTCAGGACGCCGTCGACAAGGGCGCCACGCTGCACGCCGGCGGGGTGCTGGCCGACGGTGACGGCGCCTTCTTCTCCCCGGCCGTGCTCAGCGGGGTCACCCCCGAGATGCGCGCCTACTCGGAGGAGCTGTTCGGCCCGGTCGCCGTGGTCTACAAGATCTCCAGCGACGAGGAGGCCGTGCAGATCGCCAACGCCGTCGACTTCGGTCTCGGCGGCGCGGTCTGGAGCACCGACGAGCAGCGCGCGATCAAGGTCGCCGAGCAGTTGGACGTCGGCATGGCCAACGTGAACACCCCGGCCGGTGAGGGCGCCGACGTGCCGTTCGGCGGCACCAAGCGCTCCGGCTTCGGCCGCGAGCTCGGCCCGCTGGGCATCGACGAGTTCCTCAACAAGCGGATGTTCTACGTCGAGCGCTGACCACCGCGGCGGATGCCTCCGCCCCGAACGCCGACCCGCCCGTCGTCCGCACTGCTTCTGGCAGAGGGACGGCGGGCGGTTCCGCGTCCGGACGCCTCGCCCACACCCGCCCTCCAACCCGTGATCATGCAGAACTGCACGGGGCACACCGGTCCGGAACGAAGCCGGCGGCCGCGTGATTAGGCTTGCCTTATCCTGCAACCGACGGCGAGCGAACGGATTCTGGGCCCGATGACTGACGGACTGACCGACAGCCCGCTGTGGCTCGCCGTCGGTGCGCTGTCGCTGATCGGTCTGTTGCGGGGCCAACTCACCTACTGGATCGCCAGATTCGTCGGCGACCGCGCCGGACGCGCCCTGGCCGACGAGAAGCGCGGCGAGCGCAGCGCCAGGTTCGCGGCCCGGTTCGACCGGGGCCGGGTGATCATCCGGCGCTGGGGGGTGGTCGCCGTCCCGCTCTGCTACCTGACCGTGGGCCTGCAGACCGTGGTGCTCGGGGCGGCCGGCCTCTCCGGGATGCCCTGGTTGCGGTTCACCCTGGCGCAACTGCCCGGCGCCCTGGCCTGGGGAACCATCTACGCGACGGTCGGCTGGGCGGCCTGGACGGCGGCGGTCTCGGGGGCGGCGGGGCAACCGGTGGTGCGGTTGCTGATCGCCCTGGTGGTGCTCGTCGGCATCGGCATCGGCGTCGGCCGGCTGATGCGCCGCCGCGCCGGGGTCGGCTGAACGTTCACTCCGCCGTCGGCGTCCGGACGTATGAGGACGCGTCGACATTTGCCGAATCCTTGCCGAGACGGCCCACACACTGTGAGGATGCGCACTCGTGGCATCACCTTCGGGTGGGTCACGAGTCATGATCGGTTCCACCGCCGTACCCCGCTGCGGACGGATCGCCCGCCGCGGAACCCTCACTCGGATCGTCCGGCACGTTCCTGCCGGTGAAGGGATGCTGCTCAACCATGGCCACAGTCACGTACGACAACGCGACCCGCATCTACCCGGGCGCTGACAAGCCTTCCGTGGACGCCCTGAACCTGGAGATCGCCGATGGCGAGTTCCTGGTCCTGGTCGGCCCCTCCGGCTGCGGAAAGTCCACCTCGCTGCGCATGCTCGCGGGTCTCGAGGACGTCAACTCCGGACGCATCCTGATCGGTGACCGCGACGTCACCCAGGTGCCGCCGAAGGACCGGGACATCGCGATGGTGTTCCAGAGCTACGCGCTCTACCCGCACATGAGCGTCGCCGACAACATGGGCTTCGCACTCAAGATCGCCGGCACGCCGAAGGACCAGATCCGGCAGCGCGTCGAGGAGGCCGCGAAGATCCTCGACCTGACCGCCTACCTCGACCGCAAGCCGAAGGCGCTCTCCGGTGGTCAGCGGCAGCGTGTGGCGATGGGCCGTGCGATCGTCCGTAAGCCGCAGGTGTTCCTGATGGACGAGCCGCTGTCGAACCTGGACGCCAAGCTGCG
>DAIOVT010000440.1:0-3701 GCA_036758885.1 Kineosporiaceae bacterium | reverse complement strand
CGCGACCGATCGATCCGCCGCCGGTTGCCTGTGCGGGCACCCCCGAGTTGTTCCGACACCGGCTCGCACAGGACACTTTGAACCATGTCCGCAGACGAGCTGCCCCAGCTGGCTGGGCGGGAGCAGCTCTCCGCGGCACTCACCGACGATCTCGCCGGGGGCACGTCGGCCGGCCCCGGCCGTGATCTTCCGATCGCCTCCAGCAACCGGCTCTCGCTGGTACTGCTCGACATCGACCGGTTCGCCACCCTGGTCACCCAACTGGGCCGGGAGAACGCCGAACGGGTTCTCGACCAGATCGCGGCCCGGTTGCGTGCGCCGTTGCGTCCGAACCAGTTGCTGGTACGGCTGGACGGCGATGAGTTCGCCGTGGTGCTGCCCGAGGCCACCCGTGAGGTCGCCGAACGGGTGGCGCAGAGCCTGCTCACCCAGCTCGACGACGAGTTCGAGGTCGACCTGCCGCAGGGCGCGCACAACCGGTTGCGGGTCAGCGCCAGCGCCGGGGTGGCCACCTGCTGGCTGCCCTCGGAGGACGCCGGCCAGCTGGTGCGCAAGGCGGCGATCGCGGTCCGCCAGGCCAAGGCGTCCGGTGGCGGCATCAGTCACTACCGGGACGATCCGGACGGCGACACCGCCCGCCGGCCGCCGATCGGCGAGCTGCGGGTGGCGCTGGAGAACGACGGCATCGAGGTCTTCCTGCAGCCCCAGATCGACCTGCGCACCGGCCGGGTGCATGGCTGCGAGGCGCTGGCCCGTTGGCGGCACCCGCGCGACGGCGTGCTGCTGCCGGCCTCCTTCCTGCCCCTGGCGCACGCCACCGGGCTGATGCGCTCGGTGACGACGGCGGTCTTCGCCCAGGCGATCCAGGCCTGCCGGCAGTGGTGGCAGGAGGGCCTGGAGGTACCGGTGAGCCTGAACCTGTCGGCCACCGATCTGCTGGACGGCGCCCTCTCCCGCACGATCCGGGACACCCTGCTCGACTGCGGCCTGCCTGGTCAGGCGCTGCGGATCGAGATCACCGAGGACGTCTTCCTCGCCGAACCCGAGGCGGTCGGCGAGGTGCTGCACGCCTGGCGAAAGGCCGGCGTCACCGCCGCCCTGGACGACTTCGGTACCGGCTACTCGAGCCTGTCCTACCTGCGGCAGGTGCCGTTGGCCGAACTCAAGCTGGACAAGTCCTTCACGACCGACGTGATGCGTCCGACCACCGCCACGATCATCAAGCACACCGTGGCCATGGCCCACGAGCTGGGCATGATCGTGGTCGCCGAGGGCATCGAGGACGACGCCACCGTCACCGTGCTCGAGAAACTCGGCTGCGACGTCGGCCAGGGAGTCCACTTCAGCGACGCCATCCCGCTGCCCGAGTTCCTCGACTTCCTGCGCAGCCACACCCAAACCCCGGCGTGATCATGCAGAACCGCACACCCCGCCCCGCGTAGGCCACACCCAAACCCCAGCGTGATCATGCAGAACTGCACGCCGCGGCCGTGCGGTTCTGCATGATCACGGCAAAGCGAACCGGCCGCCGGATGCCCCGGCGGCCGGTTCGTCGTGCCGTCTCCTTCAGCAGGTCGTGCCGACCAGCTTGGCACTCGGGTCGTTGGCCATCGGCTGCAGCGGCAGCTGGGGAGGTTCCGAGCTGGCCGGCTCCTCGATGGTCAGCGTCAGGGTCTTGGTGCCCCCGGCCGGCAGCAGTTCCACGTTCATGCCGAACGTCGGACGCCCGGCCTCGGTGCTCTGCTGCACGAACAGGGTCTCGTCGGCCGAGTCGGGCAGTGTGTCGGGCAGCGTGCCGTCCGGGGACGCCACGGTGACCGGGACGCCGTCCAGGTTCGCCTCCTTGAGCACCGAGCCCAGGGTGGTCAGCACCTGCAGTTCGACCCGGGACTGCCCGGGCACCGTCGCGTAGGTCGGCTTGTCACTGCGCACCGTGACGTACTCGGGCAGACCCGACTTCGGTGCGTCGTTGCGCATCTTCACGCTGATCTGCACGGTGCGCCCGGTCGAGCTGCACTGCACCACCCGGTAGGTGAGGTCCTGGTGCAGCCAGGCGTCGAGCTTGTTGCCGCCCGCGTTGACCACGACCGCCTGGGCGAACGGTTCGTCCGAGTAGTCCACTCCACCGGCGACCGTGTTGACGTCCAGCAGGTTCTGCTCGCCCTCGACCGCGCTCCAGACCATGACGTGCCGCTGCGGGGTCACCTTGGCCAGGTTCTCGGCCAGGGTGCGGAAGTCGGCCTTGCCGCGCAGCAGCGCCTCGATCGTGCGGGTACCCACGCCAACCATGATCTGCTTGCGCTTGTCGGGATCGGGCTCCATCACGTACTGACGCCGCAGCACCAGCTCCTCGAGGTTCGAGGCGTCGACCTTGCCGACCCCGCTCACCTCGACCGGGCCGGTCGCCGCCAGGATTCCGGCCAGTGCCTTCGGGTCGAGAGCGATCACTCCGTTGACCGTCTCACCGGTGCCGGCCTTCCACATCGACGCCCAGACCGAGGCAGCCTCGGGGAAGTCGGGGCTGAGGTTGGCGTTGACCCACAGGTCGGTGCCGCCCACCCCGGAGTACTGGTCGTAGAACTCCTGGCTGACCCCTTCGGGAACCGAGGTGAACGCCGGCAGCGAACCGTGCTCCCCCGACTTCTCGACGGTGATCTTCCCGTCCTTGGCGACGAGGGTCATGTAGGCACCGAGCAGCCCTCCGGTACCGCGGGCCTCGGCGGTGTTCTGGAACACCACGAACCAGCGCCGTTCGCCGTCCGCGCCGAGCATGCCCGGCAGCAACCGGGCGGCCGTCGCCGAGGTGACGGTGGTCGAGGCCAGCGTGTCGACGCTGGTGGCCAGCTCCTCGCGGGCCGAGGAGACCTGCGGGATCCACGACCCCGGCAGATCGTCCAGAGCGCTGCGCTGCTGGTCGATGATGACCGCCGCGGAGGCCAACGGCACGGCCGCCGCCCGCAGCGAGGTGACGTCCAGCGAACCCGAGCGCAGCAGGGTCTGGGGTTTGACCTCACCCACGGCCTGCGCCAGCGGGGTGGCCGCGTCGACCACGACCGCGCGGGTCGCCTCGGTCAGTCCGCGCACGGTGGCGAAGGGCTGACCGAGCACCGGCACCGCGGAGGCCGCCGCCCACAGCGGGTCGTGGGTGTCGTCATAAGCGATCTGGGCATGGCGCGACGCCGTGGCGATCTGCGGCGTGACGTCGTCACCGGAGAGCAGGCCCTGCTGCAGCGCGGGCAGTTGGGCACGAAGCTGATCGAGCTGGCCCTTGGCGTGCAGGGCGGTCGCCCCGAGCCAGACCAGCAGTGCAAGGAAGATGAACCCGGCCAGAGCGGCCACCTGGACTCGACGATTCGGCCGGGCGGGCCGGCCCGGCCGCCTGCGCTGTCGCGCAGGGGCCGAGCCGACCGCTCTGACGTCGATGATCTCGGGGAGGTCCGAGGAACGCGTCGACGTCAGGTCGAGCCGGTTGCTGTCAGTTCTCACGCCCGCAGAGACTTGGAGCTCTTCGGCATGTACCCGTTACCACCGGTGACGACGGCCTTGTAGTAAGAGCCGCGCTTGCACCCGAACGAGTTCGAACCGTTGGAGTTGGACCGCGCCTGGTCGACCTTCTTCCAGCCGTTCTTTCCGTTGCCCGACTGGTCGAGGACGACGACCACGTTGGTGCGGCCGCAGCCGTTGGACTTCACGTCGGTGAC
>DAIOVT010000439.1:0-3702 GCA_036758885.1 Kineosporiaceae bacterium | reverse complement strand
GTCTTGCCCCGGTACAGGCGCCCGTCCGGGGAACGGGTGCCCTCGGGGTAGATGCCCAGGACGCCGCCGCCGCGCAGCACCCGCAGACCGGTGCTCAGCGCGGCCTCCGAGGCGTTGCCGCCGCTGCGGTCCAGCGGTACCTGGCCGGCCATCCGGAAGAAGGCGGCGATCGAGCGTCCCTTCACCCCCCGCCCGGTGAAGTAGTCCGCCTTGGCCAGGAAGGTCACCCGGCGCCGGAGCACCAGCGGCAGGAAGATCGAGTCGGAGAAGGAGAGGTGGTTGCTGGCCAGCACCACACCCCCGGTCTCCGGAACGTTCTCGGCGCCGCGCACCCATGGGCGGAACACCGCAAAGAGAATCGGTCCGAGCACGATCCTCTTGATCAGCCAATAGAACACATCGCCGCCTTCCTCGTTCCCCGGTCCGTTGTCGGCCGCGCATGCGACGCTGGACGCATCGCGGGGGCGGTGTTCGTCACACTCTAGAAGCGAACCGATCGCGCAGTCCCCCGAACCGATCTCGCGATCGGCGGCACGGCATGTCACGATTGCCGGGGCTCTCGGAACCGTGCGGAGATTGTTGGTGCTCGCGTGCCCCGGATTCGCGGGAGTGAAGGGAGGGGCCGTGATGTCCGTCTTCGACGGGGCGCAGCCCTGGCATCACGTCGGCAACGACGTAGGAGTGCTGGTCAGCCACGGATTCACCGGTAGCCCGGTGAGCATGCGCCCATGGGCCGAGCATCTGGCCAAGGCCGGCTTCACGGTGAACATGCCGCTGCTGCCCGGGCACGGCACCCGCTGGGAGGACCTCAATCGCACCACCTGGTCCGACTGGTACCAGGAGCTGGACGGCGAACTCACCGCGCTGCGCTCGACCTGCCGGCTGGTGGTCGTGGCGGGCCTGTCGATGGGCGGCACCCTCGCCCTGCGGCTGGCCGAGAAGCGCGGCACCGACGTCGACGCGCTGATGCTGGTCAACCCCGCGGTGCAGCTGACCGACCCGCGGTTGCGACTGCTGCCGGTGATGAAACGGGTGCTGCCCTCGCTGCCCGCGATCGGCAACGACATCAAGCGGCCCGGTATCAAGGAGGCCTCCTACGACCGCACCCCGTTGCGGGCGCTGCACTCGATGGTCGACCTGAGCAACGGCGTCCGGGCCGACCTCGGCCTGATCACCCAGCCGCTGTTGCTGTTCCGCTCCACGCAGGACCACGTCGTGCCGACGTCCAACGGCCCGCTGCTGATGAACAGGGTGTCCTCGGCCGATCTCACCGACGTGATACTGCCGGACAGCTTCCACGTGGCCACCCTCGATCATGACGCGCCGACGATCTTCCGGCGCAGCGTCGAATTCGTGAACCGCATCGCCGGAATCAGCGACTGACCAGCGATTGATCACGAAGAAGGACGGGACGGCGGACACAGCATGAGCGCACCGGGACCGGAGCGCGAGGAGCCCACCCCGGACCTCGCCGAGGAGTCGACACCGGCCGCCACCAGGAGCGGCGCGGCGGGCGGCGACCAGGGCGATTCCGACCTGGTGGTCCGCCACGACCCGGACGACACCGCCGCCCGGCACAGCGAGGACGACACCGCCGACAGGCCGGACGAGCGGGCCGAGGCGAAGGACGACGAACCGGACCGGCCCAAGGACGGCAGCAGCGGTCAGGGCGAGGAGGGCGGACCCGAGCACGCCTGGACCGTTCCCGAGGACCTCGACTACGACGCCGCCTTCGAGGCACTGGTGGCCCGGTTCTCCGAGGAGTACCAGGCGCACAACCCGGCAGGATCCTCCGGCGCCGACAACCCCGGCGAGAACTCCGGCGGACGCGGCAGCCTGGCCTACCACCTCGACGATGCCGCCGGCGTAGCGGCGGATCCGGAGGCGGACTCCCGAGCGGACTCCCGAGCGACCCCGGAGGCGGACCCGGAGCCGGGGCGCCGTCCGGCACGCAGCGGTGCGGGCAGCGGCCCGGACCAGGACGACGACACCCCCGGCGACACACGGCCCCGGCCCGGCGACGCCGGCGAGCAGGACGGCACCGACACCTCCGACGAGGTGCTGGACGAGGTGCTGAACGGTCTGCTGGACAGCCATTTCGTTCCGCCCGAGCCGCCGCCACTGCCACGCGGCGACCTGCAGTCGATGCTCGCCTGGGTCGGCGTGCTCGGCGGCCCTGCCGTGCTGCTGCTGGCCGCGCTGGTGCGGGGCAACCTGCCGGGCTGGCTGATCCTGCTGGCGCTCGGAGCCTTCGTCGGCGGGTTCGTCGTGCTGATCGCCAAGATGCCCACCGACCGCGACGACGGTGACGACGGCGCGATCGTCTGACGCTCCCTTCCGCGGGTCCCGCCCGTGCCTGTCGATCTGTCCCGGTTCGCCGCGAGCGTCCGGTTCGTGCTAGAGCTTCGCCGTGGTCGACTCCCTGAGCAGCAGCACCACCGCACGGCAGTGGCCGGCCCGGACCGGCGACGAACGCGGCTCGCTGAGCCTGTTCGCCGTGGTGATCGCGGTGGCCCTGCTGATCGTCGTCGGCCTGGTGGTGGACGGCGGCGGCAAGATCGCCGCGCTGCAGCGTGCCGACGGTGCGGCTCGCGAGGCCGCCCGGGCGGCCGGGCAGGCGATCGACGTGCCGGCGGCGGTGCACGGCGAACGGCCCGCCGTCGATGCACAGGCGGCCGCGCAGGCCGCCCGCGACTACCTGGTGGCGGCGCGGGTCCAGGGCAGCGTCTCGGTCTCCGGCACCGTGATCACGGTGACCACCCAGGCCGACTACCGGCCGGTGTTCCTGTCGCTGATCGGCTTGGGCGACCAGAGCGTCACCGGTCGCGCCGAGGCACGCCCGGCCCGGGCCGTGGACGGCGCCGAGCGCTGACCGGCGGCCGGTGCCTGACCAGTGTCAACGGCCCACCGAGGCGGGGACGATCTCGCACAGCACCGGCAGGTGATCACTGGCCCGGCGGAGCAGACCCGCAGGCACCGACCCACTGCCGTAGCTGACCTTGGACAGACCCGATCCGATCAGCACCGCGTCGAGCCGCACACCCGGCGAACGGGCCGGAAAGGTCGGGGACGATTCCGGGTCGGGGTCGGCGACCATGCCGGTGAGCCGGGCCCATCCCGGCGCCACCGGCGGCTCGTTGAAGTCGCCGGCCACGATCACCCGGCCGGTGCCGACCAGCTCACGCAGCGCTCCCCCGCCGTCCGCGAGGGTCTTGCCGATCAACTCGGCGTGCAGCAGCCGCTGCTCCCGGGTCAGCGGCAGATGCAGGCTGGCCACCGCGGTCTCCCAGGCGGCAGCACCGGCGTCGATCCGGATCGCGGCGAGGCTGACCCCGCGGGTCCGGGTGTACCAGGTGCGCACCGGCAACCGGCGCACCTGAGCCTGCAGCACCTGTACCCGGGAGCCGGCCAGCACCGCCGTGCCTCCGCTGCCCCGGCCGCCGGAGATCATCCGCATGCCGATCGCCCGGGCCAGCGGCAGCACCCGCAGCGGCACCGCCCCCGGACGGCGCGGCGCCTCCTGCAGACAGACCAGATCGGCCTCGAGCCGGCGCAACACCGACCGGACCGCCTCGGGGTCGCCGGTCAGGTCGCGGATGTTCCAGCTGGCCACCCGCAACGGCTGCTCGGTCGGCTGCTCGGTCGGCCGGCTCATCCGACCCGGGCGAGATCGGCGGCGCCGACCAGGCCGGCCTCCGGGCC
>DAIOVT010000438.1:0-3705 GCA_036758885.1 Kineosporiaceae bacterium | reverse complement strand
GGGCCCGCAGCACCGCGTCGACGCTGCTCGCCGGTGCCGTCGCTGCCGGTGACCAGGTGCGCGCCGCCGACCATCGCGCCCATCTGGTCGCGCTCGGCGTGCCACCGGCAGCGACCACGCCGGGAGCCGTCTCCCCTTCCGCCGCAACGCCGTCCGGATCCACCACGGGTGCTGCCGCAGGGGCAGCATCCGGCACGGCCGCCGCGTCCGGCGCGGTGGCGGCGACGCCTGCCGCCCGGGGTGCCGCGGAGCGGGCCGGCGCGGTGCAGGCCCTGAACGACGTCGCATCGGTCCGCCCCGAGCTGGCGGTCCTGCTCACCCGCATCGCCGCGTCCCGCGCCGTCCACCACGACGCCCTGACCGGACGGCGCACCCTCGCCGCCGACGCCTTCGCCGCATCCGGCGGTTCGACCGGGACGACAGCGACCGGGGCGGTGGCCGATGTCGACGACGGCGGACGGGACGCGTTGCGCCGGTTGATCGCCGACGCCCATGCGGCGGTCTACGGGTACGGAATGGTCGCCGCCCGCGCCGGCAGTGCCCGCGAGCAACTCGCCCGGACGGCCTGGACCCAGGTGCGCGAGCTTCGTGACCGGGGCGTCAGCACTCTCGAGGCCGCGTCCGGCTCGGCGCCGGCCGCCCTGCCCGGCTATCAGCTCGACGCCGTGGCCGGAGCCGCGGGCGCGGCAGCCCTGGCCGTGCGGCTGGAATCAGGTCTGGCCACCCGGCTGCTGAACACCCTGGCCGCCCTGGACGGCGCCACCCGCCGGGAGTTCGCCACCCAGGCCGTGGCCGCGGTGCTCCGTGAGAACGCCTGGGGCGCAAGCATTCCCGCCCTCCCCGGCACCCCGCCGTGATCTGCAGAAGTGCGCGGACCAGCGTTCGGGCACGCGGTTCTGCATGATCACCGCGGGTGGGTGTGCGGTTCTGCATGATCACCGCGGGTGGGTGTGCGGTTCTGCATGATCACCGTCTCTGCATGATCACTGTCAGGAGAGGCCGATGGCGGCCAGGACCCCGTCGGCGGCGGAGGCGACGTCCGGGGCCGGCACGGTGACCCGCTCGCCGCTGCGCCGGTCCTTGACCTCGATGGTGCCGTCGGCCAGACCCTTGCCGACGACGACGATGCTCGGCACCCCGAGCAGTTCGGCGTCCTTGAACTTCACCCCGGGCGAGACCTTGAGCCGGTCGTCGAAGATCACCCGTGCGCCGCGCGAGACCAGTTCCTGCGCGAGCGAGTCCGAGAACGAGGTGACCGTCTCGTCCTTGCCGGCGGCGACCAGGTGCACGTCGGCCGGGGCCACCTCACGGGGCCAGCACAGGCCGAACTCGTCGTAGGTGGACTCGATGATCGCGGCCACCGCACGCGAGACCCCGATGCCGTAGGAGCCCATGGTCACCGTGACCAGCTTGCCGTTCTCGTCCAGCACCTGCAGGCCGAGCGCGTCGGCGTACTTGCGGCCGAGCTGGAAGATGTGGCCGATCTCGATACCGCGCGCGCTGACCAGGACGCCGTCACCGTTCGGGCAGGCGTCGCCGTCCCGGACGTCGGCGGCGTCGATCGCGCCGTCGCCCTCGAAGTCACGCCCGGCGACCAGGTCGAAGACGTGCTTGCCGCTCTCGTCGGCCCCGGTGATCCAGGCGGTGCCCGGAACCACGCGCGGGTCGAGCAGGTACCGGATGCCGCTGGACTTCTTCTCGCCCAGCACGCCCGGACCGATGTAGCCCTTGGCCAGCATCGGGTAGCGGGCGAAGTCGGCCTCGGTGAAGGGTTCGACCTCGGCCGGCGCCACGGCGGCCTCGAGCCGCTTCAGGTCGACCTCGCGATCACCCGGCACACCGACACACAACGGCTCGCGGGTGCCGTCGGGTTGGTGCAGCACCACAACGACGTTCTTCAGGGTGTCGGCGGCGGTCCAGGCCCGTCCGTCGGCACGCGGGTGGCCGGCGTTGGCCGCGGCCACCAAGGTGTCGATGGTCGGGGTGTCCGGGGTGTCCTCGACGTGTGCGGCCGGGGCGTTCTCCCAGTCGATCGCCGGGGGCACCGGGGTGACGACCGCCTCGACGTTGGCCGCGTAGTCACAGGTCGAACAGCGCACGAAGGTGTCCTCGCCGACCGGTGTCGGCTGCAGGAACTCCTCGCTCTTGGACCCGCCCATGGCGCCTGACATCGCCGAGACGATGACGTAGTCGAGTCCGAGCCGGTCGAAGGTCTTGATGTAGGCCTGGCGATGCCTCTCGTAGGACCGGGCCAGACCCGCGTCGTCCACGTCGAAGGAGTAGGAGTCCTTCATGACGAACTCGCGGCCGCGCAGGATTCCGGCCCGGGGCCGGGCCTCGTCGCGGTACTTGATCTGGATCTGGTAGATCGCCAGCGGCAGGTCCTTGTACGAGGAGTACAGGTCCTTCACCAGGAGGGTGAACATCTCCTCGTGGGTCGGGCCGAGCAGGTAGTCGTTGCCGCGCCGGTCCTTGAGCCGGAACAGGTTGTCGCCGTACTCGGTCCAGCGCCCGGAGGCCTCGTAGGGCTCCCGCGGCAGCAGCGCCGGGAAGTGCACCTCCTGGAACCCGGCGGCGTCCATCTCCTCACGGACGATCCGCTCGACGTTGCGATACACCTTGTAGCCCAACGGCAACCACGAATAGATGCCCGGCGCGGCGCGGCGCACGTAGCCGGCCCGGACCATCAGCTTGTGGCTCGGCACCTCGGCGTCGGCGGGGTCGTCGCGCAGCGTTCGCAGGAACAGGGTGGACATCCGCATCAGGTCGCTCACCCTGGGCAGGATAGTCGCGTGGCGCGATGCGTCCGGACCGGTTATCCCCTGCCCATCCCCTGCCCCGGTCACCGGAGGCGACGGATCGGGCGTGGCCGGGACGCTCGGGCGTCCGGTCAGCCGATCTCCGTCAGCTGCACGCCCCCGTCCTGGGTCGCGACAACCGCCCGGGAATCCGCGGACCAGGTGATGAACGACGGCAGGTCGCCGAGGTCGAGGGACTGTCGATCGCCCCCGGCCGCGCCGTCCACCAGCGGGACGATCTCGAGCTGGAGCTTCGAGGATCCCGCAGCGCCCTCGCCAGGCAGGCCACCCGGTTCCCGTCGGGCGATACCGCCAGCAGCCGCCGGCCCCGGAACTCCGGGCAGGGGGACGGCCCGGCGATGTTCACCTGGGCCCCGGACGCATCGAACCGGACCAGGGCGGTGCCGGTGTTGCAGACCGCCACGGCGCCGTCCTGCGCGGGCCGGGGCAGGAAGGTGAAGTCGAGGCCACAGGGTTTCGGCACGGTCCACGCCCCGGTGCGGGCGTCCCCCGTCGCGTCGTCCGAGACCCGGTTCAGGTCGAGTACCAGAATCGACGGGCCCGCGGCCGCGCCGGTCGAGGGCGACCTCCAGGCGAGGTACCGGCCGTCGGGGCTGACCTCGAGCACGAACGACCCGGTCGCTTTCGGCAGGTCGAGAATCACCGAGGGACGCCCGGCCCGCCGCAGCACGATCCAGTCGCTCCTGGTGTCCTGCGCCCCGGCCAGGGACAACCAGGTGGCGACGACGCTCGCATCGGCCGACAGGCCCATCGCCCGCACCGTGTACACCGAGAGTGCGTCCGGCCCCGGCAGCTCGGCCACCACCTCGTCCAGCTGCCCGTTCAGCGTCCAGGGGGTCGCGACCGTCAGCGTCACGGTCGCCGACTGCGGGTCGCCCGCGACCTT